>JAFVWG010000024.1 GCA_017501805.1 Oscillospiraceae bacterium | reverse complement strand
TGTTTTCCAGAATATTCTATACCATTTTCGTCCGATTGAAAAGAGCAAATTTATATTTTCGGCTCAGAAAGAAAAAATTTGCACAAAATGCCATGTTGGTATATAATAACGGCATCACACCCGAAGGGATGATCTGCTATGGAGGAAGAGATCCGTACAACGGAAAATCTCAATTTTATACACGCCGCGGTGGCGGAGGACATTGCCCCCGGCGGCGCCTACGCCGGAATGCAGGTGCACACGCGTTTCCCGCCGGAGCCGAACGGCTACCTGCACATCGGTCACTGCAAGGCGCTGTGCATTGATTTCGGAACTGCGGAAAAATTCGGCGGCATCTGCAATCTTCGCATGGACGACACCAA
The DNA here is from genome assembly GCA_017501805.1 of Oscillospiraceae bacterium. GTDB lineage: Bacteria > Bacillota > Clostridia > Oscillospirales > Oscillospiraceae > RGIG3566. The sequence continues at coordinate 6,012 of JAFVWG010000024.1, read as the reverse complement.
CCCCACCAAGGAAGACGTGCAGTATGTCGATGCGATCAAAGAGGACATCCGCTGGCTGGGCTTCAGCTGGGATGATCGCTTCTATTATGCATCGGAATATTTCGACAAAATGTACGAATGCGCCGTTCAGCTCATCAAGGACGGCAAAGCATACGTCTGCGAGCTGACCCCCGAGCAGATGCGGGAAATGCGCGGCGATCTGACAACGCCTGCCCGCTCCCCCTACCGCGACCGACCGATCGAGGAATCTCTCGATCTGTTCGAGCGGATGAAGAAGGGCGAGTTTGAAGACGGCACGATGACGCTCCGCGCAAAGATCGACCTTGCGTCCGGCAACTTCAATATGCGCGACCCGGCGATCTACCGCATCAAACATATGACGCACCACCGCACGAAAGACGAATGGTGCATCTATCCGATGTACGATTTCGCACATCCCATCGAGGATGCGATGGAGCATATCACGCACTCCCTCTGCTCGCTGGAGTTTGAAGATCACCGTCCGCTTTACAACTGGGTCATCGACAACTGCGACCTGCCGGCAAAGCCGCGGCAGATCGAGTTTGCCCGCCTGGGCATCGACCACACGGTCATGAGCAAGCGCAAGCTGCGTCAGCTGGTCGAAGAAGACCGTGTCGACGGCTGGGACGACCCCCGTATGCCGACCATCTGCGGTCTGCGCCGCCGCGGCTACACGCCCGCCTCCATCCGTAACTTCTGTGAGCGCATCGGCGTTGCCAAAACAGCTTCCACGGTCGAGTACGCATTTCTGGAGTACTGCCTGCGCGAGGATCTGAACGAGCACGCAATGCGCGCTATGGCGGTGCTGGATCCTGTCAGACTGACTGTCACGAACTACCCGGAAGGGCAGCAGGAGACCTTCACCGTGGACAACAACCCGCTCCATCCCGAGCAGGGCAGCCACGAGATCACCTTCTCCGGCTCTCTCTGGATCGAACGCGGCGACTTCGCCGAGGAAAAGGTCGGCAAATTCTTCCGCCTCTATCCCGGCAATGAAGTCCGTCTGAAGGGTGCCTATGTCGTGCGCTGCACAGGCTGCCGCAAAAACGACGACGGCAGCATCGCCGAAGTCTTCTGCGAATACGATCCCGACTCCCGCGGCGGCGATCCCGCCGACGGACGGAAGATCAAATCCACGCTCCACTGGGTGGACGCCGCGACCGCCGTGGATGCGGAGATCCGCCTCTATGACGATCTGTTCTCCGATCCCGCTCCGGATGCCGCGGACAAGAACTTCCTCGACTGTCTCAACCCGAACTCCCTGCAGATCCTGACCGGCTGCAAGGTGGAGCCGATGCTGGCCGACGCACAGCCCGCAGACCGCTTCCAGTTCCTCCGCACAGGCTACTTCTGCGTGGACACGAAATATTCCAAGCCCGGAAAGCCCATTTTCAACCGCGCAGTCGTGCTGAAGGACAGCTACAAACCGGGAAAATAAGCCATTTTGCAAGACTCTTTCCGCTTTCCGTGCGGAAAGAGTCTTTTTTCTGCAAAAAACGCAAAATCCCGTTGAGAATTTTTTATTTTTATAGTACAATAATATGAAACAGATCAAAGGGGGCTTTGCGTATGGATCATCAGGAATATATCCTCGATGAAAAAGAACGGGAACGCAGGCGGCTTATGCGAAAAGAAATGAAGCGCAAGGCGCTCATCCGTCAGCGGATTGCATTTGGCGTCACGCTGGCCGTTGTCGTGCTGATCCTCACACTCATCATCACGAGCTGCAATGCGCGCAAGGCACAGCGCGAAGCTGAGCTTGCCCATCAGACCGCACAGGAAGCGCTGCAGCAGGAAGTCGTCACCGCCAAGGCAACACTTGCGGCATTCGGCGATGTGATGTGCTATAACGAGCAGATCCTCGATGCGCTGACTCCCTCGGGACAGTATGACTTTTCTCCCGCGTTCACAGCCATTGCGCCCTATCTGCAGAGCGCCGATCTGACTGTCGGCAACCTCGAACTGAACTTCTGCGGACCGGACAGCAGCTATGTCGGCTTCCCCAACTTCCGCGCTCCGGAATCGCTTGCCAAAACCCTTGCGGAATCGGGCGTCGATATTCTTCAGACCGCGAACACCTATTCCCTGCAGAACGGCATCAGCGGACTGCAGAGCACGATCCGCTATCTGAAGGAGCAGAACATCGTTCCGCTCGGTACCTACAGCGCAACGATCGACAAGCGCAGAGACGAAGGCGTACAGTTCAAAACCGTTAACGGCATCAAGTTTGCGTTTATCGGCTATACCAAGGGTATGAACAATATGACCCTGCCGGAGGATGCGACCTATGCGGCGGATGTTCTCTTTGAGGACTACGACTCCAATTACGAGATCATCAACAAGGATGGGCTGCTCCGCTCCGTCGAGGCCGCAAAGGCCGCCGATGCGGATGTGATCGTCGCTATGCTGCATTGGGGCAGCGAGTTTGAATTGAAGCCCGATCCCAAGCAGGAGGAGATCGCACAGCTTCTCATCCAGAACGGCGTTGACGTCATTCTCGGCTCCCACCGCCACCTGGTTGGACCGATGCAGAAAAAATCCGTCGTCGTGAATGGCAGAGAAAAAGACGTCTTTATCGCCTACAGCCTCGGAAACTTCTTCTCTTCCATGACGGAAGGAACTTCTCAGTGCAGTCTCATTCTGAACCTCGAATTCTCTATGGACTCCCAGACCGGAGCCATCACCATTTCCGACGTCTCGTATCTGCCGGTATACATGATGGACAAGGGCGAGGAAGCGGAGACCCGCTATGAAGTCCTCCCCATCCGCAGCGCAATGGCAAGCAGCCTCTTCGCAGAGCAGAACGAGCTGCTCGGCGCCGCGATCAATACGCTGAAGCAGCAGACTGCTTCCAGCTTCGACAGTGGAGAATAATCACACTATGCAAATCTATTGGGACCTGTTCCGTGCTTTTTTCAACGTCGGGCTGTTCACCTTCGGCGGCGGCTACGCGATGCTTCCGATGCTCCGCCGCGAGGTCGTACAGAAACACGGCTGGGCGGATGACGAAGAGCTGCTGAATGTCTATGCCGTTGCGCAGTGTACGCCCGGCGTGATTGCCGTCAATGTCGCCGGGTATGTAGGCTTCCGCCTGCGGCGTTTGTCCGGCTCGGCGGTCGCAACCGTCGCGGTCGTCCTGCCCTCCATCCTCATCATCTCTGTGATCGCAACGATCCTCAACCATTTTGCACAGTACGAGATCGTCACGCACGCCTTTGCAGGCATTCGCGTTGCGGTCGGTGTGCTGGTCCTGCGTGCATTTTGGACGCTCTTCCGTAAGGGCGTGAAAAATGCGTGGGCAGGCTGTCTGTTCGCGGTCGCGCTGGCAGTATCGGTCTTTACGCCGCTTTCCCCCGTCTGGCTCGTTCTGGCTGCCGCCGTTTTGGGGATTCTTCTCGGAAAGGCGGGGAAAACGCTGTGATCTATCTGCAATTATTCTGGTCCTTTTTCAAGATCGGTCTGTTTTCCGTAGGCGGCGGTCTGGCAACGCTCCCCTTCCTGTATGACCTTTCGGACTCCTTCGGTTGGTTCTCGCACGCAGAGCTTGCGGATATGATCGCCGTTGCGGAATCCACCCCCGGTCCGATCGGCATCAATATGGCAACCTTTGCCGGGATCCGTACAGCGGGTCTGCTCGGTGGGGTTGTCGCGACTTTCGGCGAAGTACTGCCCGCTTTCATCATCATCACGATCATCACCTCCATGCTGACGCGCTTTTCCGAAAACAGATACGTTCAAAGCGTGATGTCGACCCTTCGCCCGCTCTCTGTGGGACTCATCTGCGCGGCGATGCTGTCTGTCTGGCGCGTAGCGCTGCTGAACGACGGCGCGGCAAGTCTCGGGGCGATGATCAATTGGACAGCGTTCGGCGTTTTTGCGGTTCTGGCTGTAATCACCTTCCGCTTCCAAAAGCTCCACCCGATCGTTGTGATCCTGCTCGGCGCGGCAGCGGGAATTCTCTTCTCTATGTAAAAAAGATGGGGGAGCGGTCTTCCGCCCCCCTGTTTCATAAAAAGAAAAAACGCGACGTCTTACGACGCCGCGTTTTTTATTGCCGGAATCAGCCCTGCTGTTCCTCTCTCATACGAGCGAAGCACTCGCTGCAGTAGACGGGACGGTCGGACTTGGGCTCGAAGGGAACCTTTGCCTCGCCGCCGCAGGCAGCGCAGGTGGCCGTGAAGTACTCACGGGGTCCGCGGGCAGCGTTCTTGCGCGCATCGCGGCAGGCCTTGCAGCGCTGGGGCTCGTTCTGGAAGCCGCGCTCCGCATAGAACTCCTGCTCACCGGCGGTGAAAACGAATTCCGCGCCGCACTCTTTGCAGATTAAAGTCTTGTCTTCGTACATGGATGTTACCTCTCTTTGCGATCTGTGGTGCTTTTGCACCGATGATTTATGCGAACGGCACAGAGCCGTCAACACCGGATGGCTTCGTTCTCCGGTCTGTCCGTTCCGTCCGAAAGAGAGGCGTACGCACAGGAGCACGAAAATCTAACCAATATTTGGGGAGTCCCCACAACTGAGTATAAATCTCTATAAAACTTTTGTCAATCCTAAATAAAAGAATTTTTTAACTTTTTTAGGAATTTTGCAAGCTTTCGACCTTTTTCGCAACAGAATTCGCCGTCTGCTCCGCGAGTTCTTCTGTGCTCGCTTCCACCATCACGCGGATAAGAGCCTCTGTGCCGGAGGGGCGAACCAGGATCCTGCCGTCGCCCTTGAGTGCATTCTCCGCCTCTTTGACAGCCTTCTGCAGTTCAGGATTCTTGATCAGCGCGTCCTTATCCGCATTCGCGTGCGGTCCCTTCACATTGAGCAGCACCTGCGGATACTGGCGCACGCGCGATGCAAGGGTGCTGAGTTTTTCCCCCGTGCTGCAGACGATCGCGAGCAGCTGCAGAGCGGTGAGCTGTCCGTCGCCGGTCGAGACGTGGTCGAGGAAGATCACGTGACCGGACTGCTCGCCGCCGAGGCAAAGATCTTCCTTCTGCATCAGTTCCAGAACGTTCCTGTCGCCCACGGAGGAGCAGAGCAGTTTCAGATCTTCCTGTTCCGCAAATCTGTGCAGACCGAGGTTGGACATCACCGTTGCAACAAAGCCGTTGTTGCGAAGCTGTCCGCGCTTTCTCATCTCCGTCGCGCAGATCGCCATAATGCGGTCGCCGTCCACAACAGCGCCTGTCTCGTCCACGGCAAGGCAGCGGTCCGCGTCGCCGTCAAAGGCGATGCCGACATCGTATCCGCCCGCACGGACGGTTTCAATGAGCTGTTCCAGATGCGTCGAGCCGCAGCCGTTGTTGATATTCACGCCGTTCGGAGTGTCGCTGAGATAGGTCACCTCGACAGGGAAATGACCGAAGAGCTCTCTCGCGGTGCGGGACGCCGCTCCGTTCGAGCAGTCCACCGCGATACGAAGTCCGGAAATTCCTTCCACGGTAGAGGCAAGGTGGTCCGTATACAGCTTTGTATACTCCGCACCGTCCCGCACAACGCCGATCTCACCGTGCGTCTTCACGGGAAGATCGCCCGGCTGCAGGATCTTCTCTTCGATCGCGGCTTCCAGCGCATCGTTCAGCTTAAAGCCCTCGTCGGAGAACATCTTGATGCCGTTGTGTTCAAACGGGTTATGCGAAGCGGAGATCACAACACCCGCATCCGCCTGCAGGCGGACCGTCAGATATGCAACGGCGGGCGTGGGGATCACGCCGAGCTTAATGACATCCGCACCGGAGGTGCACAGACCCGCGACCAGCGCGTGCTCCAGCATATCCGAGGAAATACGGGTATCCATACCGATCACGACCGTGGGTTTTTTCCCCTTGCTCTCCGCGAGGCAGAGCGCCGCAGACTGTCCCATGCGGAACGCGAGCTTTGCATCCAGCGTTTCATTCACAACGCCGCGAATGCCGTCGGTGCCAAAAAGTTTTCCCATATGTTTTCTCTCTCCTTTTTATCAGATGGTCAGTTGTCCGTCGAATTCGATGTTCAGATGT
>JAFVWG010000210.1 GCA_017501805.1 Oscillospiraceae bacterium | reverse complement strand
CGATATGGAGACCGTGGAGACGGAGGGCGGAAACGATGACGCTTGAAGACTTAATCTACCAGCGACTGACACAGCACCCCTCCCTCATTAAGAAGCTGGCAAAATACGCCAGCGCACCGGCCGTCTTTTTTCAGGCGGCACCGGACGACAAGGCAAAAGGCTGGAATGGGCGCCTGCAATTCCCTCGTATCGATTACGTCGTGGATCTGCAGCACAACCCAGAGAGAAAAACCAGCGGCGCCCTCACTCTCAACATCTGGAGCACAGAAGACGCAGGCGTAACGCCCCCGGAGGAACTGGAGCCGATCGTGCGCCAGCTTTTGTGTGGCGTTTTTCTAAAGCCTGACAACGCTCCCCCTTATGCTTTGTCGTGGGCAAGGAGTGAACCGTTCGACGTACCGAGAGAAGGAGACGGCATCGTCATCGGAATGACGGTCGTCTTTGACGTTTACGCGTTCCCTTCCCAGGTAACAACGGACCCCGACCCCATACTTGCTATAAACCACTTCGCAAAGAAGCTGATACCGTGCGCCACCGTCATCGGCAAGGACGACATCGAATCCGAAGTCGTTCCGACGGAGAACACCCCGGCGCTTTATTTCCGACTGGAGACGATCAAGAACCAGCGAGAGACCAACACCGTCGCATGGATGGACGCGGTCATCGCAGGACACGTCTTCGCCGGAGGCGAGGAAACCGTCTGGATCAAGGCTATCGTTGACGCGCTGGCCCTGGACGGAGAGGTAACGATGCTCGACACGTCGCCGATGTTCATCACGACGCTGACAGCAGACAATACCCTCAACGCCACATCTGCAGGACAGCTCCGGATCGGCGTCCGTTTTGGACTTCTGCGAAGGAAACCACTACCCCATGTACTGCGAAACGCACACATGGAGCAAACCAAAGGAGGCGAGTAATATGGCAGCAAAAAAGACACCCGAAGTCGTGCCGGAGGAAAAGGTTCAGAAGACACCCGTCCAGGAACCTGAATACACCGTGGAGGAATTCGCGGCCAACCCTTCCGCAGTCTTCGGAGAAGCCATATCGCCCGATATCGTAACAGCAGCGCTGCGTGTGGCGGGCGTTAACAAGACCACAAAGAGCGCAGCAAAAACCATCATAAACAAATTCAGATCGAAGGAGGTCAAGTAACCTATGGGAACTTTCACTATTGGCGAAACCAAAGTCCGCCCTGGCGAGTATCATCGCTTTGAAAATGCTGGCGGCATTCCCACCGCAGGTGCGACCAACGGAATCGTGGCTGGCGTAATTCGCGCCAACTGGGGACCGCTTAACAAAGCGGTAGTTTTCGATCCGAGCACAGACGTGAAGGCTATCTTCGGCAAAGGACAGACCGAAGACCTTATCAGCGCTATGTTCGAGGAAGGAAACTCGAAGGGATACTTCGTCCGCTGCGGTACCGGCGGCACCTTCGGAACTATCACACTCAAGGACAGCGCAACAGAAGCAGCTGACGTCGTAACCATTACGGCGAAATACGTCGGCGCCCGTGCGTTCACCGTGAGCATCCGCGACAGCTTGACAAACGACGCAAAGAGAGAATGTATCATCTACGACGGCACTACAGAATTTGAGAAGATCGAATTCGCGAAGAACGCCGACGGCGGTGAAGCAGCTGCTCTTGTTGCGGCTTTTGCAGCTTCCGAAAACTTCACAGCACAGAAGGTAGCCGACGGCTCCGGTGCCCTCGCCCCTGTAACCCAGGACGCATTCACAGCTGGCACTAACCCGACCGTTGACACCGAGGCATACTCCACCGCACTCAACGCGCTGGAACCTCACGCCTTCAACGTGCTCTGCGTAGACACCGAGGACGTAGCCGTTCACGCGGTCGTTCACTCTTTCGTAAAGAGAACCTACGCAGCAGGCTCGTATCCTATGACTGTCCTCTCCGAAAAGCCTGGCACAGACAACACCCTCGACGTGAGAATGCAGCACGCTGCAGCTTTCAACGACGCGAAGGTCGTATATGTGCTTAATGGCGGCGAAGACACCAGCGGCAACAAGAAGGAAGGCTACATCAACGCTGCCAGAATCGGCGGTATTATCGCGGCCGTTCCTTCCAACCAGAGCGTAACTCACTACGTGGTAAGCGGCTACGCAGACCTTGCGGAAACCCTCACCAACACCCAGATCGAGAAGGCGCTCCTTTCCGGCTGTATCGTTCTCACAAAGAACAGCAGCGGCCAGGTATGGATCGAGCAGGGTATCAACACCCTCATCACTCCTTCCGGCAACGAAGACGAAGGCTGGAAGAAGATCCGCCGCGTCAAGACTCGTTTCGAGCTTATGCAGCGCATCGGTGATACTACCGACGCTCTCATCGGCAAGATCAACAACGACACCGACGGCAGAGCCGCTATCGTAGCAGCTGGTCAGTCGGTAATCGACACCATGATCGCCGAGAATAAGCTCGCGCCCGGTTCCATCATGAGCGAGGACGGCGCAAATCCTGCGAAGGGCGACAGCGCATGGTTTGTCATCGCAGTAGACGACATCGATAGCATCGAGAAGATCTACCTGACCTACCGCTTCCGCTTCTCCGCAAATTAACGAAGGGAGGACACATAAATGCTTAATCAAAGAGGACCTATCGATACCAGAAAGGTATTGACAGGCAAAGACGGCGCTCTTTACAACGACGCAGGCGTGATGCTTGCGACTGTGGAGAGCTTTCAGGCGCAGGTTAACGTAACCAACGCCAAATACCAGCCTCTCGGCGACGCGCAGGAGCATGAGGCCTTCCAGGCTTACTCCGTAACGCTTACCTTCTCCCAGATCGTCATCGAGGACGACGCATTCATCGTCGAATTCATGAACGCATTGAAAGAGGGCACCATGCCGAGCTGGAACTTCCAGGGGCTCATGAAGGGCAGAAACGGCTCGGAGCAGCGCATGAACTACCGTTCTTGCGTACCTTCCGGCACTATCGACCTTCAGAACGTCACAGTCGGAGACATTCTCAAGAGAGCGTGGAGCTTTTTCGTAAACGAACCCCCTGCTCTCCAGAAGCTGCTCACCGCAGACTGATAAAAATCGCCCCATTACAAACCGGCAGGGGCGGGTAAAACTGCCCCTGCTTATTTTTTTATAACGAAAAGGAGGACACGACCATGTCTGAAACCAAGAAAACCACTCCCATCGAAGAAGTCGAGATGGACAAAGAAACCAACGAAGGTATCATGAGAACCTACGAGGACGACATCCTCGGCGGCTTGCTTGCTGCAGCCGACTACATCAACGACGAAGACGAAATCGTACCGATCGAGATCTCCAGAAATGGCGTCGTTTTGATTAAATTCCGCATCAGACCTCTCTCTGAAGAAGAGTACGTCAAGTGCAAGAACCGCCACACCAAGTACATCCGCAACAAGCAGATCGGCATCAAGATCCCCGAAGACACCGACACAGCTATGTACCGTAACGCCCTTATTTACCAGGCTACTATTCCGGAGGACCGCGAGAAAGTCTGGGACAACAAGGCAGCATGGAAGAAGCTGGACGTGCTCAACGGAACCGAGCTCATCGGCAAGGTGCTCAAGGCTGGCGAAAAAGACGCGGTATGCGACAAGATCGACACCATCAGCGGATATAGCGCTATGGCCGAGGAAGTGGCAAAAAACTAATACTGGCCGGAGGCAAGGCAACGGTTCTCCATCACATTTTTCAAAGGCAAGGGATAACACCGGACGAAGTGATGGCGAAACCGCCCGGCGTCCGTGCCTTTATGTTCGCCTCCACCAGAGTGCAGGTGGAAGCGGAAAATAACAAGCTTCATGGAGAGGAGGAATCGTAATGGCAGCTGAAGCATTCCGAATCGAAATACCCATTCACGTCGAAGACAACACCGACCCCGG
>JAFVWG010000209.1 GCA_017501805.1 Oscillospiraceae bacterium | reverse complement strand
TTTTAGCCGCCGCAGGCGGCAAAAAAACACGGCAGCCCCTTCGGACTGCCGTGTTTTTCTATACATATTACTGCCCTTTCAGCGCCTTGGCTTCTTCCTTTGCCGTAAAGATCGGCATCAGGGTGACCGCAGAAAGGATCAGTATACAGCCGATCGCGATCCGCAGGTTCATCGGCTCTGCCATAAAGCACACGCCGACGATGATGCTGGTGAGCGGTTCGAGCGTACTGGAGATCGCAGCGGTCTGCGCGTCGACTCTGCGCGCGCCGACCATAAAGAGGAAGGAACCGCCGATGCCGATGAGCAAACCCGCCCCGACAAGGCTGAGCCACCCTTGAGCCGTCACCTGCGGCAAATTGGCAGGTGTGCCGATCACGAGCGCATAGACGAGCGCGATCAGGAAGCATCCCACGCCGAGGAAAAACGCCAGCTGCGCGGAGGTAAGGCTCGTCGTTTCCTTCTTTTCGAGCCAAACGATGTACGCCGCATAGGTCACTGCGGAGAGCAGCGCCAGCGTCACGCCGAAGAGGCTGATCCCATCGCTGCTGAGGTCGACCGTCAGAAACACGCCCACAAGGCTCAAGGTCAGGCAGATCGCCTTGTTGCGGGAGATCTTCTCCCGATAGACCAGCGCGCACCACATAACCACAACCATCGGATAGAGATAGTGGATCGTCATCACAAGCCCCGTCGCCAGATGGTCATAAGCGACGTAGAGCAGGAGCGGCGTAGGGCCTTCCGAGATCACAAGCAGCAGGATCGTCTTCCAGTTTTCCCGGAACGCCCGCAGAAGATTTCCGTCCCGCAGCGCGAGCGGCAGCATCACAAGCGACAGGAAAAAGAAGCGGGACATGAGCAGAAGCGCGCTGTTCGCGCCGCCGCTCACGCAGCCCTTTTTCAGGATCGGCATCAGACCAAAGACGATGCCGGAGAACAGGACCATCAGAAGTCCGATCGTTTTTCTTTTCATACAATGACCTTCTTTACGGATTCATAGTCTGCCCTTTTCGGCTGAAAAGGTAGATGTATTTCCCCTCCGGGACGGTCGGGCTTCCCTCGCCCTGCAGATTCTCAACATCGGTGTAGAGAAACGGATACGAGACGCGCACCTTTTCCTTGCGGAACGGCTCGTTGTACTTCTCCTCTTTGTAGCTCGGGTCGAGCAGACAGATCTCGCTCCCGGAAATGCCGATCGCGACGATGTAATGACCGCTCTTTGCGAAAAGTCCCGGCTTACCGTCGACCGTGCCGCGCACGTTGAGGATCGCCTTGCCGCCGCGGCGCAGATGCTCCGCCAGCTCTTCCTCGCTGTCCGTCGCCCTGAATTCCAGTCCGAACTCCTCCGCAACGCGCGGTCCGAAGGTCCGCATCGATGTGCCATACCGCAGATTCGACTTTGTATCATAAGATATCTGCCGCGCATGCTCCAGAGTCAGGACGCGCGTTGTCAGCTGATCGACGATCATACAGGCGCTGCACAGACCGCAGCCGGATGTGGCAATCGTGGTATGCGTATCCGCATCGGGGATCTCCAGTCGGGTGACGTATTCCATATTCGGATAGTCCAGTTGGTTGATATAAAGCATCCCCATCCCTCCCTTTCGCACCTCCATTGTAACCGCCGCAAAAACGCCTGTCAACGCCGTTTCTTTTTTCGGGTGTATTGCCGTCCCCACGCTTCTGTGTTATAATGTGCGCGCAAGCTCCCGACGCTCTGCGTCACGGGAGGGTATCTGTTTGGACGGAGGCGCGTATGGAAACTGCATTCTCACGCACGGAGCTGCTTCTGGGAAAGGACGCCATCGGGCGGCTGCGTGCCGCGCGCGTCGCGGTGTTCGGTGTCGGCGGTGTGGGCGGCTATGCCGTCGAGGCACTTGCGCGCGCCGGGGTCGGCGCGTTGGATCTGATCGACAACGATGTTGTCAGCCTCTCCAACCTCAACCGCCAGATCATCGCCACGCACGACACCCTCGGTCAGCCAAAGGTCGATGCGGCGGCGGCGCGGGTACGCTCGATCAATCCCGACTGCGTCGTGCGCACCCACAAGGTCTTCTTTCTCCCGGATACGGAGGACAGATTTGACTTTACCGAATATGATTACATCATCGACGCCATTGACACGGTTTCGGGCAAGATCGCACTCGTTCTGAAAGCGCAGGCGGCGGACACGCCGATCCTCAGCTGCATGGGCGCGGGCAACAAGCTCGATCCGACCGCGTTTGAGGTTGCGGACATTTACAAAACCTCTGTCTGTCCCCTGGCGCGCGTTATGCGGCACGAACTGAAAAAGCGCGGAGTCCGACGCCTCAAGGTCGTCTTCTCCCGCGAGGAAGCGATCAAACCCGAGGGCGTCCGCAGTCCCGGTTCGGTCAGCTTCGTCCCCTCCGTAGCGGGGCTCATCGCCGCGGGCGAAGTCATCAAGGATCTTTCGAAAAAGGAGTCTTCGTTATGAAAACAGCAAGAAACACACTTTTCGTCTATCTGCAGATTTTTGCTGCGGCGATCCTGGCTGCGTTCACCTACCACCTTTTCATCATCCCGAACGGCTTCGCGCCTGCGGGTCTCAACGGTATCGCCACGATGGTGCAGTACAAGACCGGCTTCAGCATCGGCTATATGTCGCTGCTGATCAATGTCCCGATCTGTATTTTCGCCACGCTGCTCATTGACCGCTCCTTCGGCATCCGCTCCCTTTTCTATTGCATCGCCTACTCCGTGATCTACCTGCTGCTTCAGCATATCGGTCTGGAGGCTTTCAAGTATAACGCGGGAGATCACGACACGATCTATCCCGTCATTCTCAGCGGTCTGTGCAAGGGCGTTGTCTACAGCATCGTCTTCCGGCAGAACGCCTCCACCGGCGGCATCGACATTGTCTCAAAGTATATCACAAAGCGTTCTCCCAACCTGAACTTCTTCTGGATCGCCTTCACGCTGAATGCCATCGTTGCCGGCGCATCCTTCTTTGTCTACGCCAAGCCGGATGAGACAGGCGCGCTTGTCTACAACTATAAACCGGTCTGCCACTGCCTCGCTTTTTATTTCATCACGACCTTTACGGGCAACCGTCTCATCCGCAGCACAAAGACCGCCTGCAAATTCACGATCATCACCGCGCACGGCGACGAGATCTCGCGCGATATCCTCGAAAAGCTCCACCACAGCAGCACCCGTCTCCCTGCGACGGGCGCCTACACAGGAAGACAGCTTGACGTCCTCCTGTGCGTCATCAACAAGCACCAGCTCGTTGATCTGCGTGCCATCCTCAAAAGCTATCCGAATACCTTCTCCTTCTCCGAGCCGGTCGATGCGACATACGGAACTTTCTACAAAGTCCGCCGCGGACGCGTCAGCCTTTCCGAAGACACCTAATTCCTTGTCCGACAAAACGGGCTTCCCCGGGCACACGCCCTGCGGGAAGCCCGTTCTTTATTCTTCTATCCGCACGCAGGCGGGGTAACCGATCGCGATCTGCCGCAGACCGACCGCGGTCAGCTCGAATGCAGCCGTCGCCCGCTCCCCGCCGGAAAACTCCAGAAGCGCGTCGCCGCTTTCCAGTCTGCAGCGATGCAGCTTCGCTGTCTCCTCCAGTCGAAGATAGCCGCACAGCGCACACAGCAGCGCCGAAACGCCCGCGCAGGCGGCAGGACTGCCGACAGCGTGACCGCAGGCGGAGACGCGCATCCGACTCCCCTGTTTCTCCAATCGGATCAAGGTCATCGTTTTTCCAGCTCCCGCAGGCGTCTTTCAAGATCGGCAGCCGCAAACTCCAGCCGTTCCGTCATATATGCAAGGTATTCCGCCATCTCCTTCACGGCGCGTGGCGGCTCCGGAGAGAAGTTGCCCGGTTTTTTCAAAAAGATCGCCAT
>JAFVWG010000023.1 GCA_017501805.1 Oscillospiraceae bacterium | reverse complement strand
GTACCATGCATGATGAAGCTACCAAGCCGCAGAGTGTGTCTGCTCACGCTGCGGTAAGGGAATGTAAATAACAGACTCCGCCCGAAGAAAGTCTTGTCAAGTTGTTTTCGGACAGGGGTTCGACTCCCCTCGCCTCCACCAGAAAAAGACCTTAACTTTGATAAAGTTAAGGTCTTTTTCAACTAAGTGCGCCTTTCGGCGCGTGAAGTTTGCGTTGCAAGTGAAGTTGTCCTGCGGACAGTGAAGTTTCTGCGGAAGTGAGTGGCGCACTTAACTTCATTTTATGCGCAAGCATAATACTTCATTATGCCGTAAGGCATAACTTCACTTCGGCGTTAGCCGATACTTCACTAAAAACTGCGAGAGTTCGAATTCATACGCAAAAACGGCAAAAATATCTTTTTTGTAGCCCATAGACAGAATGAAAGCACCACCCTTTTGGGTGGTGCGTTTGTTTTGTAATGATGTTTGCCTGCGGCAAATGATGTCGCTTGAGCGATTGTTATTTCCTTCGGAAATGATGTCGGCTTTGCCTGATATCATCGGCAAACATCGCATCATTGCGAGCATCGCGAGCAACATCATTATGCGAAGCATAACTTCATATCGCCCAAAGCGATGCCTCATTAAAATCGGCTTCGCCAAAAGGAAGTCTATTTTATCGGCATCACCTTTTGTGAAAATCACTGCTAGCGTTGGGATTACACATTCTTTCCCAACCACAGTGAGAAATTGACAAATTATGCCATATAGTCAAGCTTTGTTGGCTATGTGGCATAATTTGTTTGTAATAGGCTACATCAGCACAAAAATGCCAAAAAACTTTGCACATACATTATGGATATGATAAACTGAGAAAAAATGTAGGGTGTGTACTATATGGATGAGAAACGAAAAAAACAAATACTCTGGGCGATGATGCACAGGATAGTCATTGCGCTAATTCTACTTATTGCTATTATGTATTTGGTCCTAAATGCAAGGAAGGAAAATACACAAAAAACAGTTTATGAAGAACTACTGCAAAAGTTCGAGGCAAGCCAGAACGAAATTATTATGTACAATCGTCGTATGGCGAAAAAGTACGGACTGTCGTCCAAGGGATACATCCCGGCATCGGTTACGATAAATGCAAAAAAGACAAATTCCGAAAGTATTGGAAATGAGATAATCCATCTTTACAAAATTAATGGTGTATCAGTTTTTGATGGCGATGTTGTGCAGTTTCGGTTATTTAACACAAATACATTTTTCTCAGAAATACGTGAGAGTGACCCATCTAACGATGATGTCGGAAATAGTGTTGATGAAAGGCTTTGTACAATAAGCGATTTAAACGACGGAATTGTTATTAAACAAAACATCTCCGTACATGAATCCCATGGAAAAAGAGCAGGAAATACAGCAACATACACAGTAACATATAGAGCAGTGCTTAACAAAAAAATCCCACTATCAAGCCAGGATTTAAGAGAGGAACCAAAAAAACAAACACGCCCTGAACTTAAGAACATTTCCATAACGAGAGGGCAAGTGTTAAAACAAGATGGGTATTCTAGATATATTGCAGTTGCACTGATTATAGTCTTGAGTTTATGGATTATTGGGAAGTATACCAGAGAAACAGCGACAGCCAGAGAAGATTACAGGCTCGAGCAAAAAAAGAAACAGCAGTTTGCCGCTGAAAAAGCGGCATTCATCAAAAAGGTTGCGGGAAAAACCATTCGAGAATTGGCTAATGTGCCATGTAACATCGTGTTTAATGAAAGAAATTTACCGATAGATAATAATGATGCAAGATATGGAAGTTTTACCGTGTACCGTTCGAAGTCGGGGGCTTGTTTCCATCGCAAAAAGGGCTGTTGCTCAGCGCATTATGAAACACATGCATTTATAGCAAAAAGCAGCAGATTAAACCCTTGCACAAAATGTTGTAGAGAAGGCATTTCCATCCCTCCGTGGTATCAAGAATACTTGAATCTAAAACAAGAATACATAAAATATGGCATTGCAGAAAACGGTAAAGATTAACGAGTTCTAATGTTATCGAACTTATAAACAATTCGCAATGGATGGTGTCAGTTTTTGGAACCATTCGCCTCCACCAAAATAAAAAATCCCGCAGTCCTCGAGACTGCGGGATTCATATTGTCATTCTGCGTTAAGGCGTTTTCCCAGCCCGGTAATGCTTCCGCATTTCCTCCGGCGGCACCATACTGCCGCCGGTCGCCCAAACCAGATGGGTCGCATTGTCCGCGTTCCGATATTCGGCGTATTCCGGATCGCTCTTTTTATCGTCGGTGCTTTCCGTGTTTTCCCCGGAGCTTCTCATTTCGCCCCTCCCGTATGGGGAACAAACTTACCGGGATACTCACCGGTGAATTCCAGATCCTGATAGACCACCTTGCCGCCCACGATGACATAGTCGATCCCCTCTGTCTTGCGGTTGGGGTCGTCATAGGTGGCGTGGACCTTGAGATTGTCGTAGTCGAGCACCAGCACGTCCGCGTCGTAGCCCTCCTTCAGCAGACCCTTGTTGTCCACCAGCAGGCGTTCTGCCGTCAATCCGGTCATCTTGTGGATCATCTGCTCCAGCGTGAGGACCTTGTTCTGCTTCACATACAGCTCAATGGCCTTCGGGAAGGTGGAGCTGCCTCTGGGATGTCCCTTGTCCTGCCAGCTCTTGTTGATGCCGTCGGTACCAACCACGCAGTAGGGACTGCGGATAATATCAAACAGATCGTCCTGACTCATCGCGCAATAGATGCCGCTCACGCCGCAGTTATTTTCTGCCATCAGATCAAAATACGCCGTCCAGGGATCCTTGCCCACAAGCTCGGCATATTCGCTGATGAACTTTCCTTCCGCTTCGGGCGTTTTGGCCGCGGCGGCAACATAGATGCCGTCCCAGCCGCCGGAATTGCGGTAGAAATTGTCGTACGGAGTGTCCGGGCTCTCCATCTCCTTGCGCAGCTGTGCGCGGAACGCGGGATCGCGCAGCTTTTGCGAGACCGCATTCGTTCCTTCCGCGAAATACCAGTTGGGAATGCAGGAGGTCATATTGTTCATACAGCGGTCAAAGGGGTACTGATCCAGCGTGGTGTGGTAGCCGTCTTCGTTCGCCTTGCGGATCATTTCCAGCGTTGTCTTCTGCTTGCCCCAGTTGTCCTTTCCCAGCGCCTTGTGGTGCGAGATGTTGACGCGCACACCGGCATTGCGTCCGATATCCAGCGCCTCCTGCAGCGATTCCACCAGCGCGAACGACTCGTTGCGCAGATGGGTGAAGTAAATGCCGTTATACGGCGCGATGACCTTGGCAAGCTCCACCACTTCACTGGTCTCGGCGTAGCAGCCGGGCACATAAATCAGTCCCGTGCTCAGACCCGAGGCGCCCGCCTGCATCGCCTCCCGCAGCATGCCGCACATACGGTCCAGTTCCTGTGCGGTAGCCGGGCGGTTTTCCAAACCCATGACCGCCGTGCGCAGAATGCGGTGTCCCACATTCAGCTTGGCGTTGGCGGAGAGGCACAGCCCGGAGACATACTCCAAATACCGCTCAAAGGTCGTCCAGCGTTTCGCTTCCTCCAGCGGCTGTTTGTAGCCGAAGAAAGCGTGCATTTCCTCCACGCGCTCCGCGCTCACCGGCGCGCGGCTTCCGCCGCATTGACCTGCCAGCTCGGTGGTAATGCCCTGAACGGTCTTAAAGATGCGTCCGTTCTCCGTGCCCAGCACATAGTCGCCGTGAGAGTGTGCGTCAATAAAGCCGGGGCAGACGACCTTCCCGGCCGCATCAATGACCCGTGCGGCGGGCTCGTCACCCTTTGCCGACACGAGTTTTCCGTCCTTGATGCCTACGCAGCCCTTATATCCGGGCGCGCCGCTGCCGTCGATGACCGTTCCGTTGATGATCAGAATATCCAGCATTCTGCATTCCTCCGCTTCGTATATGTATTACCTTAAGGTTATCCCTTATAGCTCCATATGTCAACTTTTTTCCCACAAAAAACCGCTTATCTGTTTGCGGTTCTTTTTATCGGAGAACAGATATGTTATAATGATCATAACAATTCCTCTTGCATAGCAGCGGGAAGTTTATTAAAATATTCTTGACTTTTCCGGGAAAACGGATTTGGGAAATCCGAGAAGGAGTATAGTATGGATGCTCAGGAAATGAAAAACTTATCTTCAAAAATCCTCTCTGTTATCAAAGGTATGCAGGTCGATGAAAACGCATGGGTCAATTTTGCCCTGGTCGGCGGACCGCTGGCTTCCGCCGGAGTCCAGTATAAAGAGTACGGCTATCTGAAGCTCCGCGCTTTCCTGAATGAATTTTCCGACATTTTGGAGTTTGAAGACCGGATCGAGGAGGGCAAGCCCCCCGTGTGTTACGTGCGTCCCAAATCCGCAGACCCCAGCGATTCGGATGCCGCAGAATGTGCGGTACCCCCTGCAAAGCCCTCTGCGGCTGCGTGTGAAAAAGTTCCCACGGAAGATTCGTGGCTGACGACCTGGGCGGCAATCCCCTCCTACCAGTATAAAGCCCTGGCAGAGCTTGCCCTGGAAGAAAAATGGTACTACGGAACAGAATCAGCCGCCGATCGGGAAAATCTCCCCATTTTGCGGAATTACCTGAATTACACATTCAAGCGGCTTTGTTTCGAAAAGAAAATTCTGATTCGGAAAGATGAAGAGCGAAACGAAGAATATGCTGCATTCAATACGGGACTGGTCGACAGAAAGTATGAATGCATCTATGCTCTGTTCAAGCAAAACACCCGCTACCCAACGCCGTATTGGTATCTGCTGGATTTTGTCGTCGCCGGAGAAGATGCCGGAAAAACCCTCACGCGCCTTTTCAATCCCCTGCCGGAGCGTGCGGATTATTTTGAAAGCCGGATCGAGAATATGCTGTACGATTCTTCCACGGGTGCCTTAAACTGCGACTATACGCACTTTATCGTTGAACGTACCTACCGGCTGCCGTTGGAGTTTCTGGAGGACAACTGCCCCGCCGATATGCTTTGCATAGACGGCGTAACCCTCGGCGATGCGTATGATAGCGAGGATTTTGAATTACGGGAACGCTATTTCAAGAGTTTGGGTCAGAGCATCTGCGCGAACAAGCGCATCTTCAATCGTATGAAGAATCGGCTTGAGGACGCGGTAGAGCTTGCCATAAAGCGGACAGAGTGGAACTATAAAACCGCGATCCCGACATACTACCCCGCGGGAAACAGCGGCTCTCTGCTCCTGCCCTTGTCTTTGGTTGAAGAAGACCGTGTCGATCTGGCGTTGGTCGTTATCAGAAACCCCTCCGGCTCCTATCAGGGCGAAACGATCCTGCCCCTTGACCTCGCATACAGCAACAGCCGCCTTGTGACACGCCCCGACAGTGACTGGCTCAAAACCGAAAGCATCCTCTCTCCGGATGCCGCTTCGGATGACGAAGCATAATTCCGCCCTCATCTCCGCTTCACAAAAAACGCACC
>JAFVWG010000208.1 GCA_017501805.1 Oscillospiraceae bacterium | reverse complement strand
GACCGATTATCAGCCGTGGGTCAAGGGCGGGTATGTCGTCGTGTATCAGCACTGCAGGGGCCGCGGAAAGAGCAGCGGCGACTGCATTCCCTATATCTACGAGCGGGAGGACGGACTGTTTCTGCAGGACTGGATCCGCCAACAGCCCTTTTATAACGGGGAGCTGTTCCTTTGCGGCGGCAGTTATATGGCGGCGGTGCATTATGTCACGGCACCCTTTGCCGACGATATCAAGGGCGCGGTGCTTCGCCTGAAGGATACCGAGCGATACTCGGGCTACTACCGCAACGGCTTTTTCAAGATGGGGCTCCACGGGCGCTGGTATGTGGATATGTACAAGAACAAGACCATGCCGCAAAAGAATTACACGCCCGAGAGCTTCCATATCCTGCCCCTGTCGGATTTTTCCAAGGAGGTTTTTGGGGAAAGGGCTGCAAACTTCGACGAGACGCTGAAGCATCCCGATCCCGCGGACGACTTCTGGAACACCCGCGCCGGCGGCGTGGAAACCCGAAAGGTCTTGGAACATGCCAATATCCCCATCCTGCTCGAAACCGCGTTTTATGACATATACACCGCCGGGGTCTTCAATGTATGGAAGAAGCTCGACGCCGAGACCAAGGCGAAATCCGCCCTTGCCGTCCACCCGTTCGGACACGGCTGCCGCGGAGAGGTGGAGCCGGTCAATTTCGCGGACGGCAGTCTGAAAACGGAGTTCCCCAACTACGCCGTAAAATGGATGGACTACGCGCGCGGCAAGGGCGAACCGCCGTTCCCCCTCGGCAAGATCACGTATTATAAGCTGTTTGCAAACAAATGGTGCTGTGACGATTTCGCCGAGCCCGAGAAACACCTGAAATTCACGCTGGGCGAGGGAGAAGTCACATACAGGTATGATCCCCGCGACCCTGCGTCCTTCAAGGGCGGCTTGTCCGCCAACTTCGGCGGCAACGCGTGGCAGGATCCCCCCGGCCTGCGCGACGATATCGTGACCTTGTATACGCCCGAGTTTACGGAGGATACTTTTGTAAAAGGCAAGATCCGGGCGAAGCTCCGCGTGAAAAGCGACTGCGAAGACACCTGCTTCTATATACGGATCATGCTCTGCAAGGCGGAGGGGGATTACGGCATCCGCGACGATATCAATCAGATCTCGAACTTCTGCGGCGATTACGAGCCCAACAGCGAGATCACAATGGATTTCAACTTTGACGAGCATGCGATTGTGATCCAAAAAGGGGAGAAGCTGCGCATCGACATATCGTCCTCCGCGTTCCCGCACTATGTGCGCCATACCAACAACAAGGGGCTGTTCTCCGCGCAGACCGACACCAAAATTGCACGGAACACCGTCATTCTGCAGGATTCCTATATTGAGATCCCCGTCTGCGAGGATGAAAGGATTTGAGCGTATGCGCAGCATTGTTGAGGTCGTAGCCGCCCTGATATGGGACGGCAAGCGATTTATGATCTGTCAGCGGCCGGAGCATAAGGCGCGTGGGCTTCTGTGGGAGTTTGTCGGCGGCAAGGTCGAGCCCGGTGAAACGAAGGAGCAGGCGCTGATCCGCGAGTGTCAAGAGGAGCTTGCGGTCACGCTTTCCGTCGGCGATGTGTTTATGGACGTCGTGCACGAGTATCCGGATATCACCGTTCATTTGACGCTGTTCTGTGCCGCGATCGCGGAAGGCGTTCCGCAGAAGCTGGAGCACAACGATATCCGATGGATCACCCCCGCAGAGATCCCGCAGTATGCGTTCTGCCCTGCGGATGAGGAGATCCTGAAGAGGATCATCGAGACCACACGGAAATAAAAAGCCTTCCCCTCAAGGGGAGGCCTCTATTATATCTGCCCGCCTGCCTTGCCTCTCCCTATGGGAGAGGTGTCCGAGCAAAGCGAGGACGGAGAGGGCAACGAAGCCCCTCTCAGTCGGCTTCGCCGCCAGCTCTCCCAAAGGGAGATCCAAGCGCAGCCGCAGAATTTTTCCGCAGGATTTTTGATCCACGGTCGTAGGGATGGGCATTGCCCATCCGCCTGCCGAAGGCACACCACGCCTTTTCACTATAGCTAATTCCTGCTGCCTCCCTCTGTCAAAACCTTCGGTTTTGCCACTTTCCTCGTCAGAGGGACATATAAGAGCCTTGCGCCCGGAAAAACAAAAAGGGCGTTCCCGAAAGAACGCCCAACACAACTAGAATACCACATTTGTACGGAGAATGTCTATTCACATTTTGCAAGATTTTCTTTCGGTTTTCTTATGGAAAATCCCATCTTGAAAATACACCGGATCGGTTGTATGATGAAGACACAAAAAGGAGTGAGTCCAATGTACTAAGCAGCCCCACCCCTGAAAAATCTGCAGAAAGAAGAGGTTACGCAAATGATTGATCCCATCTACAGTGAATGACCCTTGATCTTGTCAACGGAAAGATCAAGGGTCAAATTTTTTCGTCTGTGTTCGTCCCGAGAGGGGCGTTTTTTTATTGCCCAAGAGGGGATAGGGCGAACAGCTTGCAGGATGTTTTCTTGCTTTATATTGTGGGGAAGTGTATAATATAGTCGATAATTGTAACAGAATTAAGAATAATTGCTCATTATCTTCTTTTGGAATTGATACTGAAATACTGAAGGAGCGGCTATATGCGAGAATTCTTTAAGAATTTTGAAGAGTATTGTAAGACTCCCGGGGTGAGCTCGGGAAAAGCGCAGTCGTATGCAAAAGCAATCGAGTATCTCTGCGACTATCTAAAGATTACTGATATGAATATTCAGACTGTCGCGATGATTAAGAATTTGGAAGAAGACCTTTGCGATAAGAATAGTGCTCTTTATCAGAATTTCTTCCTATTCTTAGTTGGCCGTGGACAAAAGTCTTACTTAGAAAACGGCTATGTTAGAGCATCTTTGAAGTATTTCTTTGCCTTCTTTCAGTTTCAATCATCTCAAAGCAGAAAATGGTCCAAAGAAGAGGCCGTTTTAGCTTTGGCGCTGTATTGCAGAATCCCTTTTGGAAAAATCAATAAGAGTCATCCTCAGGTTGTCGAACTTGCAAAATTGCTTGGTCGCACACCTGCATCTGTCTCGATGAAAATGGGGAACTTTGGACGGTTCGACGAAGAACTTGCTCGAAAAGGCATTTCCGGACTTTCACACGGGAGTGCATTAGATAAAGAGGTGTGGGATGAATACCACCTTGATATGCAGTCCCTTTCCGATGCAGTAGATCAGATTCCGTATATGCACGAGTTTATGAAGCAGGATGATGAAGCGGTTCAACTTCCTGTGGGAGCCACAAGAACAACAAAAGTGAAGACGCGTGTAAATCAAGGCTTTTTTAGAAGTGCTGTTTTGTCTGCATATAACCAAAAGTGTTGCATCACAGGACTAGATGTTCCGTCCTTATTAGTAGCCTCACATATAAAGCCTTGGAAAGATAGTGATCCCAAAACGGAGAGGACAAACCCTTGCAATGGCCTTTCGCTTAACACCCTTCACCACGAAGCTTTCGATAATGGCATTTTTACCATAGATACCGATTATCGGATTTTGGTCTCTAAAACGGCAAAGGAACGCTATACCTCAGAAGTTTTCTATGATTACTTTAAGAAGTATGATGGAAAAACTATTACCTTGCCGGAACGCTTTCTGCCATCAAAAGAAATGATAGAGTATCATAATTCAAAATTGGTCGGGTTTTAACTAGCTGATGTAAAAAAGAAGCGCTGCTTTGCTATAGGATAAGAATGAAATTATGGTCTGTCAGCGCCCAAAAGCGCAGTGTTTTGTTGTATGGTATATAAACTAATATTGAAAGCCCGTGGGGGATTTCCCCCACGGGCTAGTTCTTTGTTTGTAAACAGGTGCGGATTCGCTTTTTTCGACAAAAAATCAAGATATGAAGACGAGAGACGAGGAATGGAAGTTTGTAAGGTGATCTGGTGGAATGAAAAAATATCAATATCGCATACTCTTGACGAAATACCTATCACAATCCCTCTGAAGAAGCCGCTATGTGTCGCCAGGCAACAAGGACGCGATAACATTGTGAACCCACAGTCTGCAACTGCAAAAACAACATATATTAAAGTATTTAAAAATGCAAAATTGCAACAAGAATGTGAAAATTTTTTCATCTGACACTGATTTGTGCGGAAAATGGTTGCGAAGAAAGCGCGGATGTGATAAAATGCGCACAGAAAAAGGCTGGAACCCATTATCTCTGGAGCGCGCAATGGAAATGGGTGATTGCTTTTCTTGTTGTTTCGAATTCAACCTCGCAGCGTTTTGGCCTTGCATTAATTTTGCATCTGTGCTATACTTACATACCGAGGGGCGAATCGCCTCTGAAAGTGGGTGAAATAAATGGCGTACAACTTCAACTTCTCCTTTCTTAAAAATGGATCGCCTATCGTGACGCTGAGTTCTTTTGGCATTGCCTTCAACAAGGGAGCGATTGAATCTCTTGGCGCACCGGACCAGGTGATTATCGGCTACGACCAGGAACGGCAAGCCATTGGCGTGCGGGCCAGGGGAGAAGACTCTGCTTCTCCGTATTTTGACTTTGCGCCTCGGATCAAAAATGACTGGATCCGTATAGGTGCGAAAGATTTTGTTAAACATCTCTCCCGCATCAGCAAAATTGATTTCTTGACCAAGTCAAAGCAATTTGTTGCTGACTTCGACGAGGAGACCCAAACGCTGATCGTCATAGTTGACGAGGAGCACTTGAAATAATGCAAATCAGGAAAAGAAAAAGAGCGACACCCCACGAGTACCAGTCGTCGGATGCCACTCTCCTGTGTTTGACGTATGGATCAGCCAAAGCCGATACAACCGCCAAAGCCTCTTTTGGAATTGTATCACGTTTTGGGTGGCCTGGCAATCCTGTATATTTTGTGCTCCCTGCACCATTGTGGGCACAAGATGTTGGGACAAGCTGGGCTTTTCCTGTTTGTGAATATTATATTGAACAGGAGGATGATACAATGAATATCATTCGCAAACGAATCATTAACCCAAAACGCTATCTTTACGCGCTATCCCCCGGCGATAAATTCTATATCGCCGCTACGCTGACGGAGGACGACATTCAATGGCTTCGTCATTATGGGATTAAGTCTGACGGAAAACCGAGGATTCCTATTCCCGGACGGTCTGCAACGATTGCCAACGCCGATGGAAGATGGCTCATCCACCGAAATCGCCCCAAGGAGGAGCGCGTTTTTTTGCGTACGTACCACTTGGTATCTTGGCAAGGTGATGACATCTACGGTAGCTATGTTCAGCATCGGATGTGCTATCCGCGCGAACTGATTCCCCCGACTGAGCTTGCCTTCGTGGTAGAAGAAGGAGTCATCTATTCTCCGTTGATGAGCAATTCGGAAGCAGAGATGCCCGTGGTAAAAGCTGCGATGAATATCGTCTTGGAGATGGTAGGCCATTGCGAAGTGTGGACGGCTGATAAAGCGCCCGCACTGCCTCCGGTGAAGCAGTATGGAGTTCCTTGGGAAATTCTTCGTGCAGGTACAAGGGACGAGGATGTGCTGAAGGCCTACATCGAGAAGACCGTGGAGCGCAAAACCAAGGCACAGCAGATAGAAATTCTAAACCGGCATGAATATCTGTGGAAGATGAAGCCGGAATTCTGCGTAATGGGCACGCAAAACTTCTTTGGATATGTGGTGTACGGATTCCCGAAGCTTGATCTGTATATCTTTGAGTCCAATGGGATTAACAACGCCACCTATATGTTCCGGGGCAATTGGGAGGAGGCCTCCCGGCTGACCAAGATGGAAGTGCTGTCCGGAGGACTTCAAGAGGCACGGGTGTATCACACGGAGCATTGGGAAGATCATATGTCCCACTTAGTTGCAGACCTTGCAAGGGAGGTAGCTTAATATGGCCGGAAAGAATCAGCATGTTACTCCTCGTCCTGATGGCCGTTGGCAGGTAATTGGTGCAGGGAACTCCAAGGCAACGGCAATCACCAATACGCAAAAAGAAGCTGTGGCGATTGCGAAGCAGATTTCCAAAAATCAGAAGTCTGAATGCTTCACGCACGGCAGGAATGGTCAGATCAGGGCGCGTGATTCCTACGGCAATGATCCCTATCCCCCTAAGGGCTAACTAAACGATCCCACCGCATCGTGGCTGGTACACACGATGCGGTGGGATTTTCGCAGTTTTCGCATCAATTGTAGACTGTCGGGGCAACATCTTTTCCGTAATCACCGTGCGTATAGCTCTCCGGAGACGATGCGGGTGAGGGCCATGGTGACGGCGTAGCGGTCGAATTCGTCGCGGAGGACGCGGCCGTCGGTCAGGGGACCGATGGAGCCGGCGCGTCCCTTGGCGTTCGGGCCGAAGAAATCGGCGAGGAAGCCCGGCTCTTCGCCGGCAAGGATGTGCTTCATCACCGCCTTAGGGTATTCGAACAGGGGACTGCCGCCGATGGCGTAGCGTTCGCCGTCGTAGATCGCGCAGATGCTCGTGTCGAGGTAGCCCGTCTCCGTGCCGTCCACGGGGAAGAGACCGCCTTCGATGCCCACGCCGTAGTCGCACGCGCCGTGCTGCTCTTTGCAGAGGCGATACGCCTCTTTGGCACGATTCTTCGCGCCTGTGGTGAGCTCATCCAGCGTGAGCGGGTTGCACGAGACCTTGCTGACCGAATCGATGGCACTGTCTGCGGCAGTGCCGCGTTTTTTTTCGGGCAGGATCATAAATTGCAGAAGATCGCCGTCGCGGAAGCACAGCTCCGGATACTGGGAAAAGGCGGAGCAGACCGCCGCGATCTTCGGCTGACTGCGCGTACCGATGGAAATGTACATAGATAGCACTCCTGTCTGAGAGGATGGATCAGCGGCTTTCCCTGAACGCCGCAAGGATGATTTGCTTCGCCCGTGCCGCATCGGCGGCGGTGGCGGCATCTAAGCCGGAGAGGGGATAGGAAAGTCCGAGCGTTTCGTATTTCGCCACGCCCATCGTATGGTAGGGAAGGACGTCGATCGCCTTGACATTGGAGAGGCTTGCGATCAGCCTTCCGAGCGTGCGCAGATGTTCTTCGCCGTCCGTATATCCCGGGACGAGCACATGCCGGATCCAGACCGGGAGCTGCCGCTCCGCGAGGTGGCGCGCGAAGGCGAGGACGGGCGCATTATCGTGCCCTGTGAGCTTTTTATGGCAGGCGCTGTCCGCGTGCTTGATATCCAGCAGCACAAGATCGGTCATCTGGAGGAGCCGATCGAGCTTTTCGCGGCAGGCGGGATCGCTTGCCGCGAAGGTGATGCCGGAGGTATCGATGCAGGTGTGGATGCCGCGCTCCTTTGCGAGCGCGAACAGCTCCAGCAGGAAATCCGTCTGCAGCAGCGGCTCTCCGCCTGTCACGGTGAGCCCTCCGTGCGCGTAGAACGCCCGATTGCGGTCGTACTGCCGCAGGATATCCTCCGCGGACATTTTCGCCCCCTGTGCGGGCTCCCAGGTGTCCGGGTTATGGCAATACAGGCAGCGCATGGGACATCCCTGCAGGAAGATCACCATGCGCACGCCGGGGCCATCCACTGTGCCGAAGCTCTCTATCGAGTGAATATAGCCGTCCATATGTTCTTGCTCAGATGCTGTCGTGGAAGGTACGCGAGATCACTTCGTCCTGCTGCTCCTTGGTGAGCTTGATGAAGTTGACCGCGTAGCCGCTGACGCGGATGGTCAGCTGCGGATACTTTTCCGGATGCTTCTGCGCGTCCAGAAGAGTTTCCTTGCTGAACACGTTCACATTCAGATGGTGACCGCCCTTTTGAACATAGCCGTCCAAAAGCGCCACCAGATTGTCGATTTGATTCTGTGTAGCAGACATAGAATTTGCCTCCTTATCGGTCTTCCTCGGGGTCGAGTCCGTCAAAGAGCGTGGGCTCGAAGCAGGCGCCGCTGCCGCAGTCCAGATCCACGTCGATATCGCCCACGAAGATCTGATCCTCCTTGCCCAGCGCGCCGGGAATGATGGAGAAGGTGTTCGAGATGCCGTCCTTTGCGTCCTTATACGGCAGCTTTGCGACAGACGCGAGCGAGGCGACGGCGCCGTGGGTATCGCGGCGGTGCATCGGGTTGGCGCCCGGTGCAAAGGGTTCGCCCGCCTTGCGTCCGTCCGGCGTGGAGCCGGTCGCCTTGCCGTAGACCACGTTGGAGGTGATGGTCAGGATCGAGGTGGTCGGGATGGAATCGCGGTAGGTGTGATTCTTGCGGATATGCTCCATAAAGCGGTGCACGATGCCGCGGGCGATGTTGTCCACGCGGTCGTCATCGTTGCCGTACTTCGGGAAGTCGCCTTCCGTTTCGTAGTCCACCGCCATACCGGTCTCGTCGCGGATGACCCTGACCTTGGCGTACTTGATCGCGGAAAGGGAGTCCGCAACAACGGACAGACCTGCGATGCCCGTGGCAAACCAACGGGTCACGTCCTTGTCGTGCAGCGCCATCTGCAGCCGCTCGTAGCAGTACTTGTCGTGCATATAGTGGATGACGTTGAGGGTGTTGACATACACCTCCGCCAGCCAGCGCATCATCGCGTCGAACTTTTCCATGACCTCGTCGTAATCGAGATATTCCGAGGTGATGGGCGTGAACTTCGGACCGACCTGCTTGTGGCTTATCTCATCCACACCGCCGTTGATCGCGTAGAGAAGGCACTTCGCCAGATTGGCGCGCGCGCCGAAGAACTGCATCTCAAGACCGACCTTCATTGAGGAGACGCAGCAGGCGATGGCGTAGTCATCACCGTGGGTGAAGCGCATCATATCGTCGTTCTCGTACTGGATGGACGAGGACTCGATGGAGGTTTTGGCGCAGAAGCGCTTGAAGTTGTCCGGCAGATGGATGGACCAGAGAACGGTCAGATTCGGCTCGGGAGAGGGTCCGAGATTCTTGAGCGTATGCAGATAGCGATAGCTCATTTTGGTCACAAGATGCCGTCCGTCGATGGCAACGCCGCCGATGGATTCCGTGACCCACTGCGGATCGCCCGAGAAGAGCTGATTGTATTCGGGGGTGCGGGCGAACTTTACCATACGCAGCTTCATAATGAAGTGGTCGACCATCTCCTGGATCTCGCTTTCCGTATACAGACCCTTTTTGAGATCACGTTCGGCGTAGATATCCAGGAAGGTGGAGGTGCGTCCGAGGGACATGGCGGCGCCGTTCTGCTCCTTGATCGCGCCGAGATAGCCGAAGTACAGCCACTGGATGGCTTCCTTCACATCCTTCGCGGGACGGGAGATGTCGTAGCCGTAGCTTGCCGCCATCGCTTTCAGCTCTTTCAGCGCACGGATCTGCTCGGAGAGCTCTTCGCGCTGCTGAATGACATGGTAGTACATCGCGGAGCGGGTGGTTTCCTTCTGCTCCAGCTTGTCTTCGATCAGACGGTCGACGCCGTACAGCGCCACGCGGCGGTAATCGCCGATGATGCGTCCGCGTCCGTATGCGTCCGGCAGACCCGTGATGATGTGACTGGAGCGGCATGCACGCATTTCCGGCGTGTAGGCGTCGAATACGCCCGCGTTGTGCGTCTTGCGGTGGACCGTGAAGAACTCGGTCATTTTCGGATCGATCTCGTAGCCGTATTCCGTGCAGGCGCGTTCCGCCACGCGGATGCCGCCGTAGGGCATAAAGGAGCGCTTGAAGGGCTTGTCCGTCTGCAGACCGACGATCTTTTCCTTCGTCTTGTCCAGATAGCCGGGAGCGTGCGAGGTGATGGTGGAGATCACTTCGGTGTCCATATCCAGAACGCCGCCCTTGGCGATCTCCGCTTTTGTCAGCTCGCAGACCTGCTGCCAGAGCTCCTGCGTGTCACGGGTCGGACCCTCAAGGAAATCCTCATTTCCGTCGTAGGGGGTGTAGTTGTGCTGAATGAAGCTTCGCACATTGACTTCTCTGCACCAGGTCGCGGTCTCAAAGCCTTCCCACTCTTCAAATTGATAGTCCATGTAATCCAAATGATCCATTTGACGTCTCCTTTTTATGTGCCGTTGTCAGATTGCCCGCATAGGGGAGGGTCAGACTTCCTTGGCAGAGGTCTTGAGCAGCACGTCGTGTGCGCCGCCCTCCACGATGGAAACAGCGGAAACCAGCGTCAGACGGGCTTTGCTCTGCAGCTCGGGAATGGTCAGTGCGCCGCAGTTGCACATCGTGGAGCGAACCTTGGCGAGGGTGATATGAACGTTGTCGGAGAGACGGCCGGCATACGGGATATAGGAATCGACGCCTTCCTCGAAGTGCAGCTTCTTATCGCCGCCGAGGTCGTAGCGCTGCCAGTTGCGGGCGCGGTTGGAGCCTTCGCCCCAATATTCCTTCATCATCGTGCCGTTGACGTTCACCTTGGCGGAGGGGCTTTCGTCGAAACGGGCGAAGTAACGCCCGAGCATCACGAAATCGGCGCCCATAGCCAGCGCGAGGGTCAGGTGATGGTCGTGCACAATGCCGCCGTCGGAGCAGACGGGGACATAGATGCCGGTCTCTTCAAAGTATTCGTCACGGGCCTTGCAGACCTCGATCAGGGCGGTTGCCTGACCGCGTCCGATGCCCTTGGTCTCGCGGGTGATGCAGATGGAGCCGCCGCCGATGCCGACCTTGATGAAGTCCGCACCGCAATCGGCAAGGAAGCGGAAGCCGTCACGGTCGACCACGTTGCCGGCGCCGATTTTCACGCTGTCGCCGTAGGTCTCGCGGACCCATGCGATGGTGCGCTTCTGCCACTCGGAGAAGCCCTCGGAGGAGTCGATGCAGAGCACGTCTGCGCCGGCTGCAACCAGAGCGGGGATGCGCTCCTCGTAGTCGCGGGTGTTGATACCTGCGCCAACGATG
>JAFVWG010000207.1 GCA_017501805.1 Oscillospiraceae bacterium | reverse complement strand
CGGAGGAGCTTGCTTCGGTCGAAGGCATTTCTATGAAAAAGGCATACGCCATACAGGGCGAGTTTCTTCGGCAGGTCGGTGTATGCCGCCTGATGGAATTTCTCTCGGCGCACAATCTTCCTGTGGAGCTTTCCGTCCGCATCTATCGCAGCTACGGCGACCTTGCGATGGATGCGATCCGGGAGGATCCGTATCTTATGACCGATCCCTGTTTTGGCGCGGATTTTTCCGCGGTCGACGCCTTTGCGCTGGAGATCGGCTTTGAACCCGACAACGAGCAGCGTGTCGAGGCAGGCATTCTGTTTGAACTATCACATAATCTGGGGAACGGTCACGTATTTATCCCTGCCGATAAGCTGATCGAGGCAACCTCTGCGCTCCTGGAGCTCTCCGCAGAGACGATCGGCGCGGGTCTGGAACGACTGACGGAGCAGGAGCGGATCAAGCGCGACACACTTGCCCGATATGATCTTTGCTACATCCCGGAATTCTACGAGGCGGAGGTCTATGTTGCCCGACGCATTCGGCAAATGGCGCAGCAGAGCGAGATCCCGCCGCTGAATCTTGACAGAATTCTTCGCGAGATCGCATACGAGAGCGAAACAGCATATACAGAAACCCAGTTGGAGGCGATGCGCCTCGCTGCGGAAAGCCGTATTCTCATTGTCACGGGCGGACCCGGAACGGGTAAAACTACGACAATGGCAGGCATCCTGACGGTCTTTGACCGAATGGGGCTTGATACGCTGCTGGCTGCTCCGACGGGACGTGCGGCAAAAAAACTCTCCGAGAGCACCGGCAGAGATGCGGCAACGATCCACCGCCTGCTGGAGAGTCAGTTTGATGCCGAATCCGGTGAGATGCAGTTCTACCGCGATGAAAGCGAGCCGCTCAAGGCGGACGCCGTGATCGTGGATGAGACCTCGATGGTCGATCTGATGCTGATGTTTTCGCTTCTTCGTGCGCTGCGCCCCGGCTGCCGACTGGTGCTGGTGGGCGACCCGGATCAGCTTCCGAGTGTCGGCGCCGGAAATGTTTTTTCGGACATTCTCCGTAGCGAGGCTGTCCGAACGATCCGCCTGACCGAGATATTCCGTCAGGCAAGGGAGAGCCTGATCGTTATGAACGCCCACGCCGTCAACCACGGCGAGATGCCGGAGCTCGGCATAAAGGACAGGGACTTTTTCTTCCTGCCGCGCCGCAGCGGTGAGGAGCTGGCGCAGACGATTATGGAATTATGCGCGACGCGGCTGCCGAAGCGGATGGGCATCCCGGCAACGGAGATCCAGGTGCTTTCTCCGACGCGAAAGGGAACCTCCGGGACAGAGTATCTCAACAGTCTTCTGCAGAGCGCGCTCAATCCCGCCGCACCCGGGAAAAAGGAACGCAAGCACGGCGGCATTTGCTTCCGTGAGGGCGATCGGGTCATGCAGATCCGCAATAATTACGAGATCGTCTGGCAGCGCACGGACGGTCCGGGAAGCGGCGTCGGCGTTTTTAACGGCGATGTGGGCACGATCCGAAGCATCGACCAGATGACGGAGACCCTGACTGTGGACTTTGCGGATAAGGTCGCACAGTACGATTTCAGCCAGCTTCCCGAGCTGGAGCCTGCGTATGCCGTCACGGTGCATAAGAGCCAGGGAAGTGAGTACCGCGCGGTGATCCTCGCCGCGCTCGGCGGCTCACCGTATCTGCTGAACCGCAGCCTGCTCTACACCGCTCTCACGCGGGCGAAGGAGCTGCTGATCGTCGTCGGAAGCGAGGAAACGATCCGCACAATGGTGATGAACGACCGCCGTCAGCGCCGCTACAGCGGACTCAAGCTGCGGCTGAGTCAGAGGGACGGACAATGCTGATTCGGCTTGCAAATACTGTGCTGGATCTTCTGTTCCCGCCGAGATGCGTGCTTTGCCACGCGTTTTTGGAAAAGGGAGAAGAAGAGATCTGCCCCAAATGCGCCAAAAGCGTTTTGTCTCTGCAATATCGGCAGCGGGCGCTTCGTCCGTTTGTGCGCTGCATTTCGGCGCTTCCCTACGAGGGCGTGTATCGTGAGAGCATCGCCCGCTATAAATTCGGCGGCAGACGGTTTTATGCGGAAACCTATGCCGCGTGGCTCGCTGCGCTGATCCGTGAGGAGCTGGACGGTTCGTTTGATGTTATGACGTGGATTCCGATCAGCCGAAAAAGACTGCGGAAGCGCGGATTCGACCAGTCGGAACTCCTCTGCCGCGGCGCGGGAGAATTTCTGGGAGCGGAAGTTGTTTCCGCGCTGCGCAAGACGCGCGACAACCCACCGCAATCAACGATGAAAAACGCGGAGGCGAGGAAGCAGAACGTTCGGGATGTTTTCGCCGTCTCCGACCCGGAACAGATCCGCGGAAAGCGTGTGCTGCTTCTGGATGATATTCTTACAACAGGCAATTCCATGCAGGTCTGTGCGCGGGAGCTTCTGCGTGCAGGTGCGCAGTCGGTCGTCGGCTGTACGCTGGCGTCCGTCTAGCGCCAAGGAAGGAGCAAAAGATTATGTACAGATTTTCCTATGATCTCGGCATCGATCTCGGCACGGCGAACGTGCTGGTCTATTCGGAAGGAAAGGGCATCGTTCTGCGCGAGCCCGCGGTCGTTGCGGTAGATAAGAACGACGGAAAGGTCATTGCCGTCGGCAGTGCGGCGCGCAGTATGATGGGAAGAACGCCCGGAAATGTCGAAACCGTCCGTCCGCTGCGGACGGGCGTGATCTCCGACTACGATATGACGCAGAGACTGCTGTCCGCCTGCATCCGCAAGGTCATCGGCTACACGCTCGTCAAGCCCCGCGTGGTCGTCAATGTACCAAGCGCCATCACGGAGGTGGAAGAACGCGCTGTGATCCAGGCGGCGATGGAAGCCGGTGCGCGGCGTGTGTATCTGATCGAAGAGCCGCTCGCGGCGGCGCTCGGCGCACAGCTTGACATTGCCGGACCGAGCGGCAGCATGGTCGTCGATGTCGGCGGCGGACTGACGGACCTTGCGGTGGTCTCGATGAACGGCGTCGCGGCGTCGTCCTCCATCAGCTTCGGCGGCGACACCTTTGACGAGGCGATCATCGCCTTCGTTCGCCGGCATCACGGTATCCTCATCGGCGAGAATACGGCGGAGGAGATCAAGATCGCGATCGGCTGTGTCACGGAGCGTGAGGACGACCGCAGTATGCAGGTCAAAGGCCGCGATCTGAAGACCGGACTTCCGCGTGAAGTGACGGTCAGCTCCGCGGACCTTCTTGAGGTATTCAAGCGCCCGGTCCGCGTGCTGATGGATGAGATCCTCTCGCTTTTGGAGAAGACCGCGCCGGAGCTGGTCGCGGATCTGAGCAAAAACGGCATCGTCCTGACCGGCGGCGGAAGCCAGCTGCGCGGGCTTGCGGAATTGATCACGCAGCGCACCGAACTGCCCTGCCGTGTTGCGGAGGACCCGGACACCTGCGTTGCCGTCGGCTGCGGCAAGAGTCTGCAGTGGCTCCACACGATGCAGGAAGGTCCGATCAATCTGGCAAGAAGAAAGATCATGCGCGATGTTTGACTTGACAACGATTTTTCCAAATGTATAATGGTCTTGTAGAAAAAACCCGAAACAACATCATCAAACCAAAAGAAACAGGGAGGCATTATGGAAAACAATAAAATGGAAAAACGGTACGGTTTGCCGACCGCAATCTCCATGGTTGTCGGCGTTGTGATCGGTTCCGGCGTGTTCATCAAGGGCGGTAAGGTCCTGAGCCTGACGAACGGCAATATGCTCTCGGGCATTGCGGTCGTCGGAATCGTCGGTCTGATCTGCATCATCTGCTCGCTGGTTTTTGCGACGCTCGGCTCCCGCTATGAGAAGGTCAACGGCGTTGTTGACTATGCGGAAATGGCACTCGGTCCCAACTACGCATACTATGTCGGCTGGTTCATGAACTTTGTCTATGTTCCCGCCCTCGTCTCGATGCTGGCATTCTTCTCGGCAATGATGTTCCTGCAGCTGTTCGGAATTCCCGCCGTGGACTTTGCCAACGGACAGATCAACCCCACCGCGATCGGCGTGGGCGCCGGCTTTATGATGTTCGGCTACGGACTCAATGCCCTCAGCCCCAAGCTGGCAGGTAAGGTGCAGGTCAGTATGACCGTCATCAAGCTGATCCCGCTGATCCTTATGGGCGTGGTCGGCACGATCGCGGGCTTCATCAACGGCACGACGATGCAGGTGCTCGACTATGTCAAGAGCGCCGACTACGTTGCCGTGGACGGCGCCGGCTTCTTCAAGGCTATCGTCGGCTTCGCCTTCGCTTATGAAGGCTGGATCCTTGCGACCTCCATCAACTCCGAGCTCAAGGACGCGAAGAAGAATCTTCCCCTTGCCCTGGTCGTCGGTTCGCTTGTCACCATCGTTATCTACGCGCTGTACATCTTCGCGATGAGCTGCATCGGTGATGTCAAGACGATCATCGGAACGTGGCCGTTCGGCGAGTCGCTGCCCCGCATTGCCTTTGCCAAGCTCTTCGGCAACGCCATCGGCACGATCGTCTATGTGTTCATTACGGTCTCCTGCCTCGGCACAATGAACGGACTGATCATGTCCTCCTGCCGCGGCCTGTTCTCCCTGTCTGCCCGCGCGATGGGCCCGCGTCCCGAGTTCTTCGGCAACGTGGATGAACAGAACAACTTCCCCATCAAGTCCGCGATCATCGGCATGATGGCCGGCGGCTTCTGGTACGCCTGGACCGTTATGATGTGGATGGGCGGACCGGAGATGTTCGGCGCCGTGCACAGCATCGAATGGCTGGCATGGGAGCCCGATGAAATCGGCATCATCTGCCTGTACATTATGTACATTCCGATGATGATCGGTCTGATGGTCAAGGCGAAGGACCTCAATGTGTTCCAGCGCTTTATCCTGCCGCTGCTCGGTCTTGCCTGCTGCCTGTTCTTCGCATACGCGATCTGGAACGGCTACGGCTGGAAGAAGTGCGTCGGATTCTTCGTGTTCTTCATGGTCGTCGAATTTATCGGCTATCTCTTCAAGCGCGCCAACAAGGCCAAGGCCTGATCATTTACGGATTTAAAAGATGCCGTCCCAACGGGACGGCATCTTTTCGTTGCCATTTGTCGAAGGGTATATTATAATGAATTCACGTAGTGGATTCAGTGATATACATTCCTTGCGGAAGCTACACCATAACACAACAGCATAAAACGGAGTTGTATTGCAGAAACGACCGCCATCGAAGCAGTTTGCAGATTCTATAAGGAATTTGCAAACACAGAGGAAATACAATGGAAATCAGAATTTTGACAGAGTCTGAACAAGAGCGATATGAGAATGCGATATTGGCAATGCTTACCGAGGGGGATGCGGAGTTTGTTCCGCCGCTGTCAACGCGCACTTCAACAACACAATCCGATCTGAACGGGAAGATGAAAGGAACCGGCGGAGTTTTAAGTTACTTTGCAGCAGTGAAAAAACAGCGGATCCTGGCGGCGACTGAAGAGGATAAACTTGTAGGTTTTGTTTCGTTTAAAGAAAATTTTGTGGATGAAAGAATTGGGGAAGAATATCTTCCGAACATTTATATATCCACTTTGCTGGTAGCTCCCGAAGGCAGGGGAAAAGGACTTACGCGAAGAATGTATGAAGTCTTATTTGCGGAATACGAACATGCCAATGTTTTCACGAGAACCTGGTCAACAAATGAAGCACATATCAAAATACTCTCAAAGTTTGGCTTTGAAACAATGCTGGTGTTAAAAAACCACAGAGGAAACGGCATCGACACCGTTTATTTCAAAAAATGCATCCGTTCTTTTTAATTTCCTGCATCATCGTTCGCTGATTTTATAAGGATCTCATCGAAGATGAAAACAAGAGAAATATCCGCGCCGAAAGGAGAGCCCGTATGAAAAAGGATTCGCTGCTGCAGATGCTGAAGTTTACACTGTTTTCGATCTCGGCGGGCGTGATACAGATCGTATCGTTTACGGTGCTGAACGAGCTGCTTCACTGGATCTACTGGCCCGCCTATCTGACGGCGCTCATCCTTTCCATTGTCTGGAATTTCACGCTGAACAGACAGTACACATTCAAATCTGCGGCGAACATTCCCGTCGCGATGGCGAAGCTGTTTGGCTTTTATCTTGTCTTCACGCCGCTTTCGACGTGGCTGGGACATCTGGCTGAGGGAGCGGGGATCAACGACTATGTGGTCCTGATCGTGACGATGCTCGCAAACTTTGTGCTGGAATTTTTGTTCTGCAAATTTGTGATCTACAGAAATCAGGAGAATACACGGAAGAAATAGATACACGCTGATACAGGAGGGGATAGTATGGGCTTTTTGAAAGGGAAAACCGCGATCATCACCGGTGGAGGCTATGCGGTGCTCTCGGACGGACGGTGCGGCTCTATCGGTTACGGCATTGCGACCGCATATGCCAAGGAGGGCGCAAACCTTGTGATCACCGGCAGAAATGCCGCAAAGCTCGAAAAGGCGAAGGAAGAGCTTGAAAGACTGTACGGCATAAAGGTGCTGGCGATCCCTGCGGATATTTCCGAGGGGAACGATAACGAAAAAACGGCAAAAGACGTGGTTGAGAAAACGATCGAAG
The DNA here is from genome assembly GCA_017501805.1 of Oscillospiraceae bacterium. Taxonomy (GTDB): domain Bacteria; phylum Bacillota; class Clostridia; order Oscillospirales; family Oscillospiraceae; genus RGIG3566. Next base: position 7,606 of record JAFVWG010000207.1, on the reverse strand, counting down.
CATTCGGAAGGATCGATGTGCTGATCAACAACGCACAGGCATCCGCATCGGGCGTTACGATCTGGGAGCATACGACGGAGCAGTTCAATCTTGCAATGTACTCCGGTCTGTATGCCACGTTCTACTATATGAAAGCGTGCTACCCGTATCTGAAAGAGACCAAGGGCAGCGTGATAAACTTTGCATCGGGCGCGGGACTCTTCGGCAATTACGGACAGTGCTCCTACGCGGCGGCAAAGGAAGCGATCCGCGGGCTGAGCCGCGTTGCCGCGACCGAATGGGCAAAGGACGGCATCAACACAAATGTCGTTTGTCCGCTTGCGTGGACCGCGCAGCTTGAAAATTTTGAAAAGGCATATCCCGAGGCCTTCAAGGCGAATGTAAAAATGCCGCCGGCAGGACACTTCGGAGACGCCGAGCTTGAGATCGGCAGAGTCTGCGTCCAGCTTGCTTCCCCCGATTTCAAGTTTATGAACGGCGAGACCGTGACGCTCGAGGGCGGAATGGGACTCAGACCCTGATTTATCAATTTTGACAAATGCGCATACAGCGCGCATACAAAGGAGAACGGACGATATGAACATCGTGCATATGATCTCCGGCGGCGACGTCGGCGGTGCGAAAACACACGTTCTGACGCTTTTGCAGGGATTGAACAAAACGCAGAATGTCAAGCTGGTCTGCTTCAAAAAAGGCGACTTCTCCGCTGAGGCAGAGGCGCTCGGCGTACCCACGGAAGTGGTCGAAACGGGAAATGTCTTCGCCGCGGCACGGAGCGTGCGGAACATCGTGGAAACAATGAACGCGGACGTGCTGCACTGCCACGGTGCGCGTGCCAATCTGATCGGAACGATGCTGCGCGGAAAGATCTCCGCGCCTGTGGTCACGACCGTACACAGCGACTACCGACTGGATTATCTCGGCCGTCCGCTCGGCAGACTGACCTTCGGCACGATCAACACGATCGCGCTGCGCTTTATGGATTATTATGTCGGCGTGTCCGACTTTATGGGCGATCTGCTGATCTCCCGCGGTTTTGATCCCCAAAGGATCTATTCGATCTACAACGGTGTGGATTTTGCCTGCGAGACTGCGCCGGGCGACCGTGCGGAATTTCTCCGTTCGCTCGGGATGGAGAACTGCGAGGACTGCGTCGTTTACGGCATTGCCGCGCGGCTGTCGGCGGTCAAGGATGTGGGGACGCTGATCCGCGGCTTCGGACTCGCGGCAAAGGACAACCCGAAGATCCGTCTTGTCATCGCCGGAGACGGCGAACAGCGCGCGGAGCTCGAACGCCTTGCGGAGAACTGCTGCCCTGCGGGCAGTTATGTGTTTGCCGGTTGGGTGTCGGATATGAACGCCTTCTACGGCGCTCTGGACGTAAACACGCTGACCTCCCTTTCGGAGACCTTCCCGTATGCCCTGACCGAGGGCGCGCGGATGCACTGCGCTACGATCGCTTCCCGCGTGGGCGGCGTCCCGTATCTGATCGAGGACGGTGTGTGCGGACTGCTGTTTGAGGCGAAGGACGCCGAGACTCTTGCGAAGCATATCCGCCTGCTTGCGGAAAATGACGCGCTTCGCACAAAACTCGGCGAAGCGCTCTACGAAAAGGCAAAGCGTGAATACTCTCTGGACGCAACAGTACGGCGCCAGATCGAGATCTATGAGAGCATCCTCCGCCGCCGTCAGCGCGTGGGAAGAAAGCGTGACGGCGTGCTGATCTGCGGTGCGTACGGACGCGACAACGCCGGCGATGATGCGATCCTGACCGCGATCGTGCGGCAGATGCGCGCGATCGACCCGGAACTTCCGCTGTATGTGCTGACGAGAAAACCCCGTGAGACCGGAATGCGCTTCCGCGTCGGCGGGATCTACACCTTTGACTTTCTGAGCTTTTTCCGCCGCGCCCGCAAAACGCGGCTCTACATTAACGGCGGCGGAAGTCTCATTCAGGATGCGACCTCGAGCCGTTCGCTGTGGTACTATCTTATGAGCATCCGCACGGCAAAGCGCAGCGGAAACGCTGTTCTGATGTACGGCTGCGGGATCGGACCTGTCAACCGTCCCGCAAACCGCCGTCGCGCCGGTCGGGTGATCGACCGCTATGTTGACGTGGTCACGCTTCGTGAGAATTCCTCGCTGGAGGAGCTGAAGCGTATGGGTGTGACACGCCCGAACATGCTTGTCACTTCAGACCCCGCGATTTTGCTCGATCCCGCCGCAAGCGGCGCCGCAAACGCGTATTTGCAGCGCTACGGGATCGAGGATGCGGACAGGATCGCCTTCTTTGCGCTCCGCCCGTGGCACGGCTTTGTGCGGCGAAACGACGCGTTTACCGTCGCGGCAAGGGAAGCGGCGGAAAAATACGGACTTCGCCCCGTGTTTCTTGCAATGGAGCCCAAGACCGACCGCGAGGTCTGTGAAAGCGCGGCGGAGCAGCTCGGCGCAACCGTAATTGATGCGCCTGTTTCGAGCGAGCTGCTGATCGCTTTGCTCGCACGGGCGGAGCTGGTCGTTTCCGTTCGCCTGCACACGCTGATTTTTGCCGCCGGCGTCGGAACGCCGCTTGTCGGCGTTTCCTACGACCCGAAGGTTGAAGCTTTTCTCGGACACCTGAGCGGAAACGATTGCCTGACAGTTGAAAATCTGACCGCCGACGCGCTGAACGCGCAGATCGAAAAAGCAATGCGTGAACGGGAGAATGCGCCGATGACCGCAAAGCGTCTGCGTGAGCTTGCCCGGGAGAATCAATCGTTTGCCGCGAGGCTTTTGGAGGATGCAATATGAAACAGATCGTATGCCTTGCCACGTCTCCGTGGTATCCCATTCCGACAAGAAAGCAGCAGGTCATGAGCCGTCTGCCGGATGCGGAGATCCTGTATTTCGACCCGGCGGTGAGTTATCTCGCGCCGCTCAAGGACAAGAGCGCGAAGGAAAAGATCCGCGCATACCGCGAAAACGGCGTGAAGCCGCAGGAGAACATCACCGTCTACACACTGCCGCCGGTGCTGCCGTTTTTTAACCGCTTCCGCTTTATCAACAAGCTCAATCAGCGCCGCGCCGCAGGCTTTATCCGCAGGAAGATGCGGGAGCACGGCTTTATCGATCCGCTGCTGTGGGTCTATTCTCCCGTCTGCTGTGACTGCGCTCCGCTTGTTCCGCACAGCGGACTGGTCTATGACTGCGTGGACAGGCACTCTGCCTACGGAGGTCAGATGGATCCGGCGGTCGTGGATCGGATGGAGGAAGACCTGACCCGGCAGTGCGACGCGGTGTTCGCCACGGCGAAGCCGCTTGCCGACCGACTTGCGGCATTCAACGAAAATGTTACCTTTATCCCGAACGGCGCGAATTACGAGCGTTTTGCACAGGCGGCGAAGCCGCAGCCCGTGCCCGCCGATCTGGAAGCGATCCCGCAGCCCCGCTTCGGCTTTGTGGGAGCACTGCAGCCCTGCATTGAATACGGCTATGTGCAGACCGCAGCCAAGGCGAGACCCGACTGGAGCTTTGTCTTCATCGGGACGGAGAAGCCCGGCGCGGATCTGCTGGATCTGCGCTCGCTGCCGAACGTGTACTTCCTCGGACTCAAGCCCAATGAAGAGCTGCCGAAGTATCTTGCGAATTTTGACGCCTGTCTGAATCTCTTTGCCGAGAGCGACCTCAGCAAGGACGTCAGTCCGCTGAAGTTCTATGAATACCTCGCGACCGGACGCCCGATCGTTTCCACGCCCCAGCCGGAGCAGGTGCTTCAGTTCGCGGAGATCATTCAGATCGCGCACACGGCGGAGGAATTTATCACCGCCTGCGAAGAGAGCCTGACGGATTCCCGCGCGGAGGCGCGGATGGAGCAGGGGAGACTCAGCTCCTGGGATGCACGTGTTGCACAGATGCGGGAGATCCTGCGCAAGGACGACCTGCTTTGAAAGATGCACAAAACGTGATACAGAGGGAATAAAAGGCAGAAACGGCGGGATGCATTTGCATCCCGCCGATATCTTTTGCGCTATTCTTTTAAGACTGTGCACCGAACAGCCCTGCCGCTGTGAAAGAGAATATCCAGAACGGCATCGCCGTTCGGAACGAAGATGGGATCGACGCCGAGCGGATAGCGCAGCACAAGAGATCCGTCCGCAAGGATCCGCTCCCTGCCGCTGCCGAGTAGCTGCTTTACCTCTTCCGTTGTCATCCCGGTCGGATCACAGCGGCGAAGCAGATCGGAGACGATCCGCGTGCGCTTCTGCGGTGCGCGCATCCATTTTTCCCGACTGAAGCGGCAGGACGCGCCGCTCAGCAGGAAGCCCAGACAGACCGCGAACGCCAGAACGAGCGTGACCGCAAAGGCGATCCTGTTCGCTGCCCGTGCTCTTTTCGCTTCGGAATCCCAATCTCGCTGCATTTCGCCTTGCCGCATTCTTCCCACATCCTTTGTTTACAGGATAGCGGAGCGGGAGGACAACAATCCATCGAATGCCGTCACAAGTCTTGCGAAGTGGCGTTACGGAAGGAAGACCCAGCCGCCGACGGGGCGGATCGTGTAGACGTGGCAGGTGCCCTCGCCGAGCACGGCTTCGATTCCTTCACGGAACTGCGTGAGCAGCGCATCCGGCACAAAGGCCTGGATCGTACCGGCAAAGCCGCCGCCGTGCACGCGGATCGCACCCGCGCCGTTCAAAAGCTCACGTCCGACCGTAAGCGCAAGCGAGACCGCCTGTCGCTCCGGATGTGCGGGCGACCAGATGTTCTGCAGAAGGAGCTCGGACGAGAGTCCGGATTCATTGACAATGGAGAGGAAGCGGGAGAAGTCACCCGCCTGCAGCGCCTCGGCTTCCTGGACGGCGCGGCGATCCTCCGCATAGAAGTGGATCGCGCGCAGAACGGCACGGTCACCGCAGGTTTTCCGCACTTCGGGGATCGCGGCGCGGAAGTCCGATTCCGCAACATCGCGCAGAAAACGCTTTCCGAAGCAGGCGGCGACTGCGGACATCTCACGCGGGATGGCGGCATAGTCATCCGTCAGGTCGGCGTGATCCGAGCGGGTGTCGATGATGCAGAGCTTGTGACCCGAGCGGGTGAAGTCATAGTCCGCGCGCGTGACGACCGGCGACGCCGGGTCGTTGAAATCGACGGCGATCGCGCCGCCGACGGCGCAGGCGGTCTGATCCATCAGTCCGCAGGGCTTTCCAAAGAATTCGTTTTCTGCTTTTTGCGCGAGCTTGGCAAGCTCCGTCGCCTCGATCGTGCAGCCGACAAAATGTGCGAGGATCGTGCCGGTCAGGACCTCAAATGCTGCGGACGAGCTGAGTCCGGAGCCGGAGAGCACGGCGGAATTGACGCAGACGTCAAAGCCGACCGGGGAAAAGCCGCGTTCGGCAAAGCCTGCCGCAACACCGCGCACAAGCGCGGCGGTCGTGCCGAACTCTGCCTTGTTCGGAGCAAGATCACGGAGCGAGACCGTCACGGGTGCGTAGCCGTCGGAGAGAACGCGGATCTCATCGGAGCCGTTCTGCGCGGCGCAGGCAAGCATATCCGCGCTGACACTGCCGCAGAGCACGTGCCCGTGCTGGTGGTCGGTGTGATTGCCTCCGATCTCGGTGCGTCCGGGTGCGCTGAAAAGCGTGCAGTCCGCCGCACCGTAGGTTTTTTCAAAGGTCTCCGCCAGACGGAGCGCGCGGCTGCGCGCGGCGGAAAGCGCCGCCTCGGAACCGTCCTGTGCGTAAATCCGGGAGAGCGCCGCGTCGTAAGCTCCCGCGCGGAGCGCCTCGGTGAGTTTCATTCGTTCAGTCATACTATGACACCGCCTTTTTGGAATCGTTGCGTTGCTATGATTATAGCACAGTTGGCGGTGATTTCCATAGTTTCCCGCAAAAATAGCGAATAAAACAAAATTTCGGTCGTGTTTCCTTGCTTTTTCGGGAGGGGAGGCGTATTATAGGCGGTGAACTGTTCGGAGGTGGTTTGCAATGTCGCTGTTTAGGAGAAAAAATGTCGCGATGCTGGAAGGTCCGCTGATCCCGAAGATCTTCGCGCTTGCCATACCGCTGATGATCTCCAATCTGCTGCAGATGCTGTATTCCGCGGCGGATATGATCGTGGTTGCAAGATCCGGCGTTTCCGGCGCTGTCGGCGCGATCGGATCGACCACGCAGGTCATCCAGCTTGTCCTTGTCCTCTCTGTGGGCTTCGCCGTCGGCGCGAATGTTCTGGTTGCGCGCGCTATCGGCGCAAAAGACGAAAAGAAAGTCTCCGACGCCGTGCATACCGCCTTGCTCACCGCTCTGCTGTTCGGCTCGGTCGGCGGCACGATCGGCTTTGTCTTTTCGGAGCAGTTCATGATCTGGATGGGTGCGGAAGGAGACCTTCTGAAGATGGCGGTAAAGTACTGCCGCATCCGTTTCATCGGTCTTCCGTTCCTTGCAATGACGAATTTCCTCATCGCCATTTTCCGCGCAAAGGGCGACGGTACGACGCCGCTCATGTCGCTGGCGCTTTCCGGGCTTGTGAACGTTCTGCTCAATCTTGTGTTTGTCCTTGTGTTCGGAATGGACGTGGACGGCGTCGCGTGGGCGACGGCGATCGCAAGTGTTCTTTCCGTTGTGCAGATGCTGCATCATCTCAGACAGGAGGACGGACCCTGCCGCTTCTCCTTCCGTCTTCTGAAGATCGACGGAGCAATACTCAAGGAGCTTCTGCGGATCGGTCTGCCCGCGAGTCTGCAGAGCGCACTGTATACGATCTCCAACCTGCTCATTTCGTCTTCGCTGATCGCGCTGAACAACCGCATGTTCCCGGGCGGCAGTGCTGTGCTGGACGGAAACTCCGCCGCCTTTAACGTCAGCAATCTTGCGACGACCTGCTGCGATGCGCTTGCGCTTTCGTATGTTTCCTTTGCGGGGCAGCACTGCGGCGCGAAGCTGTATAAACGCCTCAAGACTTTTATTGCAGACGCCTATCTTTGCAGCTTTTGTTTTTCACTTGTGCTCAGCCTGACCATCTCGCTTCTGCGTAAGCCGCTGTTGTCTCTTTATCTCACAGACCCCGCTGCCTATGAAGTTGCGTCTACGCGGATGGATTTTATGATGAATCTGTATTTCCTCGGTGCAACAATGTCCTGCGGCGCGCAGATCCTGCGCGGTATGGGCTGGTCTATGACGGCGGCGCTCATTACGCTCATCACGACCTGCGTTTTGCGCGTGGTCTGGGTTTACACGGTGTTTGCAAAGGTGCAGACGCTTCCCGTGCTTTATATGTCTTACCCGCTTTCGTGGGTTCTTGCGGCGATCACGCAGTTTGTCGGCGTTGTGATCTGCTATCGGAAAATCGTGAATAAATCACGCCTTGAAACTGCAGCGGCTCAATAATGCAGAGATAAGACGGAAATCGGAGGGAGCGTAAATGCTTTTTCGAAGTCGTAAAAATGTGGATATGCTGAACGGTCCGATCGTTTCGCGCATCTTACAGGTGGCAGTGCCGTTGATGATCTCCAACATTATACAGGCGCTGTACTCGGCTGCGGATCTGATGGTGGTTGCCAGATCCGGTGTCGCGGGCGCGGTCCGCCCGATCGGCACGACCAATCCGGTCATAAACCTCGTCACAAATCTTT
>JAFVWG010000206.1 GCA_017501805.1 Oscillospiraceae bacterium | reverse complement strand
GAGCCTTCTTTCTTGTTGCGCTTTGCGCGGATTCCACCTCATCCGTCATTTGCTTCGCAAATGCCACCTGTCTCGCTGCGGCTCGGTCCCGCCGCGGCTCTGACAGTCCGCCGGACTGTCATTCACTACCGCGGCGCACGCTTCGCGCGCCTCAAGGGGAAGGCTTTTGCCGCCTGCGGCGAGTGAAGAGGTAATAGTGAAAAGTGAAGAGTGAAGAGGTGCGGAGTGCCGCGAGCGGCAGGGATTGAAATGCTGCCTTCGGCAGACGGATGGGCAAGGTCCATCCCTACGGCGGTGGATTTGAATTTCGCTGCAAAAATTCTGCGGCTGCGGCGTAGGGGAGAAAAAAGCACCCTCCGCTGAGCGGAGGGTGGATTTACAGGCGATATAAATTACAGGATGTTCAGAACGAGCGTCAGGACAATGAACACCGCCGCGAACCACTTGGTCGCCTTGGCGAGCTTGCCGTCGAGCGTGGCGGCCTTGTTCTTGGAGAAGAAGGTCTCGCCGGAGCCGCCGCCGATGGAGGCGCTCAGACCCTCGGACTTGCCGGACTGCAGGGAGACGATCGCGATGAGGATCACCGCGGAAATGACCTGAATAATCGTTAAGATCACGCGAATAGCTTCCATTTTTATATTCCTCCGAATTGCTTCTTATTGTTCGTACATCGCATTATAACACGGCGTTCCGCGCAATGCAAGTATTTATTTTGTGACCCAGTTGCCCGTGGAGAGGCAGTTGAGGTAGGCGTTGATGAAGCCGTCGATATCGCCGTCCATTACGGCATTGATATTCGTCATCTCGTAGCCTGTGCGCGTGTCCTTCGCCAGCGTGTAGGGCATAAAGACATAGCTGCGGATCTGGCTGCCCCATTCGATCTTCTGCTGGACGCCCTTGATGTCGGAGATCTTTTCCAGATGTTCGCGTTCTTTGATCTCCATCAGCTTGGATTTCAGCATACGCAGACAGGTTTCCTTGTTCTGGAACTGGTCGCGCTGCGTCTGGCAGGCAACGACGATGCCCGTCGGCTTGTGGATCAGACGCACGGCTGAAGAGGTCTTGTTGATGTGCTGACCGCCCGCGCCGGAAGAACGGAAGACCTGCATCTCGATCTCCTCGGGGCGGATCTCAACTTCATCGTCGTCCGTGATCTCGGGGATGACTTCCACCGCCGAGAAGGAGGTGTGCCGCCGTCCCGCCGCATCGAAGGGGGAGACGCGGACGAGGCGATGGACGCCGTTCTCGCTCTTGAGGAAGCCGTAGGCGTTCGTGCCTTCGATCATAATGCTTGCGGATTTGATACCCGCTTCGTCGCCGTCCAGATAGTCGAGGATCTTATAGGTGAAGCCGTGGCGTTCCGCCCAGTGGGTGTACATACGGTAGAGCATCTGACACCAGTCCTGTGCCTCCGTGCCGCCCGCGCCCGCCTGGAAGGAGACAAGCGCATTGTTCGCGTCGTAGTCGCCGGTGAGAAGGCTCTCGAGCCGGGCGGTCTCCATCTTTTCCTCCAGCTCCGCGCAGCCGCTGACCAGCTCGGGGAGCATAGAGTCGTCGTCTTCCTCCTGCGCGATCTCGCAGATCGTCATCAGGTCGTCCCAAAGGGAGCACATCTTTTCGTAGCGCTCGACCTTCGACTCCAGCAGGCGCGCCTGCTTCATGACCTTCTGCGAGGTGTCGGGATCGTCCCAGAAGCCCGGGGCTTCGATCTGTGCGTGGTAGCGCTCCAGATCGTCCCGGCAGCGATCCAGATTCAGCGAGGTGGAAAGATCGTCCAGCTTCGGACGCAGATTATTCAGCTTTACTTTATACTCGTCAAATTCGATCATCAGAGCAAACCGCTTTCTTTTAGAATCGCCTGTATTATATATGAAAATGTGCCGCCTGTAAAGAGAAAAAGCGCCGTTTTAACGGCAGCTGACAGAGTATTCTTCATCGGCGAAGATGAAATCGTCCACATCGCCGCGATCGGGCACAGGTTCGTTTTTCGGCATTTTTTCACCTCCCTGCGTCTATTGTATGTGCGCAGACAGAAAAAGATGTAGATTTTGATTGACGCGACGGCTTTTTTATGCTAGAATGTTTCCTGCGTTGAGATGCGCTGATGTAGCACAATGGCAGTGCACACGATTCGTAATCGTGAGGTTGTGAGTTCGACTCTCACCATCAGCTCCAAAGGCACCCGCAGGGGGTGCCTTTTTTCAACCGCATTTATGCCTGCGTAGCTCAGTTGGATAGAGCGGCCGCCTCCTAAGCGGCAGGTCGGAGGTTCGAATCCTCTCGCGGGTGCCAGAAACGACTTGCTTCGGCAGGTCGTTTTTTCGGTTATATTTGCTTTGCGGCAAGCAGAAGCCTCTCTTTGTACAAGGGAGCCGCCGGATTACTGCCGCTTTACGGGCGCCACCTCATCCGTCTCGCTGCGCTCGACACCTTCCTCTCAAGGGGAAGGCGTTTTCTTGTTGTGCTGTGCGGCAGATTGAATACAAGCCCTCTCAGTCACCTGCGGTGACAGCTGTCTCGCTGCGGCTCGGTCCCGCCGCGGCTCTGACAGTCCGCCGGACTGTCATTCACTACCGCGGCGCACGCTTCGCGTACCCATAGGGAGAGCCAAGGGTCGGAGACGGGAATGCAAACGCAGAGCGGGCCACCCGGGAGGGTGGCCCGCAGGTTTTTGATTCAGGCTTTGCCGGATTCAAGGAATCTGTGCAGGATGGCTGCGGCTTCGGCTCTGGTGGCGTTGTCCTTGGGGTTAACGGTGCTTGTGGACTTGCCCTTGATAAGCTCCGCGCCGACCGCCCAGTTCATAGCGGAGACCGCGTACGCGGAGATTTCGTCTGCATCCTTGAAGTGCAGATTCTCTTCCATCGTGACGGCGTTCAGACCCTTTGCCATCGCGTAGCGGAAGATGATGACGGCGAACTGTTCGCGCGTGATGTTGGCATCCGGTGCGAAGTGCGTTTCCGAGATGCCCGTTACAATGCCGTTCTGCTTTGCCCACGAGACCGCGCTTCCGTAGTACGCGCCCATATCCACATCGGCGAAGGGGATGCTTCGGTTCGTTGCGGGCTCGCCTTCGAGCCTGTAGAGGATCGTGACGAGCATCGCGCGGGTGAGCGGGACGTCGGGGGAGAAGCCGGTCTCGCTTGTGCCCTTCATCAGACCCCTGCCATAGGCGTAGTCGATATCTGCGATCGCCCAGTGGTTCACGGCGTGCACGTCTTCAAACGCCTTCTTCGCGGCTCTTGAGAAGGAGACCGTGCAGTCGCCGGAGACAGGGAATTTCACGCCGCTTGCGGTGATCTCAAAGTCCCTGAGTTCGGTCTTGTTTCCGTTCTTGTCCGTCACGACAACGCCTGTGACCGTGTTGGCTTCGGGAACGGGGACTGTGACCTCGGTCTTGCTGCCGGTCTTTACCTCCGCGGTGGTTTCGCCGCCCGCGGGAGTGTTCGTTTTGACGGATGTGCCGTCCTTGCGGACTTCCTCGGTCGTGGCGCTGCCGTCGGGCTTTGTCTCGACCGTGACGGAAGAGCCGTCGGGTCTGGTCGTGACTTCGGTTTTTGCACCCGTTGCCTTGTTTTCGGTCACCGTGGTCGTGGAGCCGTCCTCGTTCTTGCTTACGGTGGTCGAGGTGGTGGGAGCGTAACTTCCGCCGCTGTAGACGATCCTCGTCCACTGCGCGGTGAGGGTCAGATCCTCGGCGGGCATCGTTTCGGGAAGCTCTTTATCCCAGCCTGCGAAGGTGTAGCCGGCCTTGGTGGGAGCGGCAGGAGCGGTGATCGCCGTGCCGTAATCCTGTGTAATGGGATCAACTGCCGAACCGCCGTCGGTATCAAATGTAAAGGTGTACTGATTCGGTCTGTACAGCGCCGTGACGGTCAGCGGGGCGGTGACGTTGTCAAATGCCGGATCCCAGCCGATGAAGGTATGACCTTCAAGGGAGGGCGCGGGATCGGGGGCTGTGGCAGCCGAGCCGTAGAGTACATACTGTTCGTGAAGGGGTGCGCCGTCCCAGTCAACGAAGGTGACCTTGGGGGCAAATCTGACCAGAATCTGTACCGGACTGTCGAGTGGCATCGCGACCGTATGGGTCCCCGGCGACTGGATGCTGTTTCCGCCTTCCGAGAACGGAGTCTCGCTGCCCAAGCCGTCGACATAATAGAGACCTGCGACCGCATAGCCGTCATTGACCGTAACGGTCACATCGAATGCTTCATCCCTCGCGGCTTTGTCCACCGAGAGTGTGATGCTGCCGCCTGCGGCAGGCTCTGCCGCCGACGTGACGGAATAGCGCTGTATCGGCATAAATCCAAGCAGCAGGGTGCCATCCTGGGCTTTGCTGCCGCTGAAAGTAATGTTGCTGTTTTCATCAATGGCGAACTGTTGCTCGGAAGGAAGGGCGTATCCATCGGGCGCCGCGGCGGCGCGCAGGGTATGGGGGATCCCGGTCTCCAGAGCGTAGATCGTATGTGGCTCTTCGTAGGAGACCCACTCCTCCACAACAGTATCATGTTCATCAAGGATCTGCAGAGTCGCGCCTCTGATGGTCGTGCTTTCGTCAACAGCATCGACCGCCAGAATTTTGACTTCTGTCCGATCAAACCCGATCAGCAGAACGCCGTCCAAGGTCATGCTGCCGGCGGTGACAGGGATGCCGTTCATACCAATCGAGAAGGTCGTATCGGAAGAAAGGGTATAGCCAACGGGGGCTACCACTGCATGCAGGGTATATGTTGTGCCGATATTCAGAGGTGCGGTCGTGTAGATGGATTCATCCACAGCGGTGGTTTCGGTATCGTCCTGCACGGAAACCCACTCGTCCACAACAAAGCCCGCGGAATCAAGGATCTGCAGAGTCGCGCCTGCGATTTCTTCGCCGTTTGCGGTATCGACTGCCGAAATGCCGATGCTGAATACAGGCGGTGTATTGTTTTCCGCCACCTTGACGAATTTTTCGGTATAGCGGTTTGCCAGATCGGTGATCGGTCCGCTGACTGCCGAAGCTTCATCCTCTCCGTACCAAAGTCCGGCATTGGTGAAGGTGCTGCCGATGGTGGGCGCATTGTTGAACGCTGCAGTATTGCCCTGCGCGACGGTCTCGCCGCCCGAGAGGGTGACGGAGGAAGCGGATGCATATATGCCATAGCTGACGCCGTCCTGACCGGAGGCAGTTCCGCCGATGGCTTTGAACGTACCGCCGGTGACGGTCATGGACTGGTTGACCTGGATGCCGCAGCTGATGGCCATGCTGCCGGAAGCTGTACCGCCGATGGCAGTTACGGTTCCGCCGGAGAGCGTGAGGTCAAGGGCAAAAATGCCGCAGTTGACATAGCCGATGCCGGAATCCGCACCGGAAGTGGCGGACAGAGTGACGTTTCCGGAGACGGAAAAATCGCCAAGCACATAGATGCCGCAGCTGAAGCCGTACGAAGCGGAAGCCGTGCCGGCATTGGCGATCAGACTGCCGCTGCCGGAAATGTCGATGTTGCCATAAACGAATATGGCCTGACTGAGCTCGCCGCCGGTTTGGGTGACGGCGTTATTGCCTTCCAGCACCAGATTCAGCGTGCCGGATCCTTTGTTGTATAGGATGGCGGCATCGGTATAGCCCGCGCCGGTGTAGGTGTAGTTGTTCAGCGTGAGGGTGTTGGTGTCGGGAGCATAGGTCGCCGTGCCGGTGGCGCCGGTGACGGTCAGCTTCTCGCTTGTGATCTGCTCGCCGCCGACCCACAGGGGGTAGGTGGTGGGAGTCGATTCGCCGGAAAGCAGGACCGCCGGCGAATCGGGCTCCGCGGTGGCTGCACCGGGAACACCGGAAGCAGGTGCTGCCGGGATCGAGGCTTTGACCTCTGCGGCGTCCGCGTCGGAGATAACGGGGACGTCTTCGATCGCTGTGACCGATGCTCCCGCGCCGAGCGCGAAGGTCGGCATAAGGGTCATCAGCATTGCGAACGTAAGAAGGAAGGCTGTCAGTTTACGAAGTCTTTTTTTCATAAGATTTTCTCCTTTGCTGAATGAGGCGGGATGTGCGATTTCTCGTTCAATCGAGCCGTTTTAAGAATTTGTCAAACATTTCGACTGCAATCTTTTCACAGTTGAGGGAAAGCACGCGGGAAATAGTCTGTTTTCGGTCTGATTCGGGGATGTTGTAGATCTTCATCATCGAGTCGAGGAAGAGACTGATCTTGTCCTGCAGGGAGAAATATCGGTTTTTCGGCGCGGTGAACGCCGCAAGCTCAATACCGCCTGTGATATTTTCCACGGTTCGGAAGTCTTCCTCCGACCAGTCGGGAAGCCGATCCCTCAGCAGGTGGTAGTTCTTTTTGGCTGCCCAATCCTTGATATAATCAAAGGTCGCGGGGTGACTGTACGCGGCGTAGTACAGGTCGTAGGCCTTGTCGTCGGTCTCGCAGAGGGCGATCTGCACGGCGATCTCCAGTGCGTAGGAGAAGAGCGCGTCGTTCGATTTCTCCTGCGAAGCATCGATCAGATCGAGGTGGAAGTCCATCAGCTCCTCAAACAGCACGCGGAGCAGGTCTTCCTTGACCTTGTAATGGTACGTGATCGTGCCGAGCCCTATGCCGGATTCGTCCGCGATCTGCCGGTGCGTCGTTTTCGAGAAACCCTGCGTCAGGAAGAGCTTTGTCGCACTGCGGATGACTTTGATCTCTGTGTCAGACAAGGGGGTAATTTTGCTATGCCGTTTGATGATGCTGTTGAGCATGGTCAATCATCTCCTTGTATTCTCTTTCGTACAAGTACAATTTTATACTAATGTCTAAATAAAGTCAACATAGTTCCCGTATAAAATTTGGCAAAAAGAAACGGCAATACCTGCGGTGGTATTGCCGGAACAGCAGGGGAGTGAAATGAGAAATTGCGGTGCCGCAGGCGGCAGGAGGCTGAGAGGGTGCTGGCTGCGTGGGAGAGATTGCCCTCTCCGTCCTCGCTGCGGCACAGGCTTCGCGAACCTCAAAGGGGGAAGGCTTTTCTTGTTCCGTTACACGGGAACAGGCTTCCCCATTGTGGGGAAGCCTGTTTGTCAATAGACCCGCTTAACACCGAGTCCGCTTTGG
>JAFVWG010000205.1 GCA_017501805.1 Oscillospiraceae bacterium | reverse complement strand
AGTGCGCCGAGAAAGCCGCCCAGCGGCTCAACGAGCGCGGATGCCTGCCCTGCGAGAAAGCTTCGGAATCTGCCGTGTCCCTCGCGCCGCATCGGAAGCGATACCGCAGCACCCTCGGGGAAATTCTGCAATGCGATTCCGAGCGCAATGGATACAACGCCCATGATGCGTTCGGGTGGATAGCCCTCAGCGTGCAGAGCACCGAAGGCAACACCGACCGCAAGCCCCTCGGGGAAGTTGTGCAGCGTGATCGAGAGCATCAGCATAGAAAGGCGGCTGCCGTTGTTCTCCGTCCCGGAACGCTGCTGAAGCTGTGTGAGAGCCGCGTCCGACAGACGCATCAGCGCAGCGCCCGAAAGAAAACCAATGCCGACGATCAGCCAGGCAGGGGAGCGGAGGTGGGCTTCCGCGGAAGCGACAGCAGGTTCAAGCAGAGACCAAAAGCTTGCGGCGATCATCACGCCTGCGGAAAAACCGAGAAGCAGATCCATTTTTTCCTGCTTTGTGTTTTTGAAAAAGAAGACAACGCTTGCACCGAGCGCAGTTACAAACCACGTGCCCGTTGTGGCGAGAAGCGCCATCCATACAGCCTGTGTCAAAGTCAATCACCCACGGTAGCCTATGCCGCAGCGACAGAGAAAGTGCAAAAAGGACGAAACGCATTGCGTTTCGTCCTTTTGTTTGAAGAAGAAAAATTACTTGATTTCGACTTCGGCGCCGGCTTCCTTGAGCTCGGCTTCGATCTTGTCGGCATCTTCCTTGGAAACGCCTTCCTTGAGCGTCTTGGGAGCGTTGTCGACGATCTCTTTCGCTTCCTTCAGGCCGAGGCCGGTCAGGCCGCGGACAACCTTGATGACAGCGATCTTGTTCGCACCGGCGTTCTTCAGAACGACGTCGAACTCGGTCTTCTCTTCCGCAGCAGCGGCGCCTGCGCCGGCAGCGGGAGCGGCGACAGCGGCGGCAGCCGCGGAAACGCCAAATTCGTCTTCCAGAGCGTGAACCAGCTCGGCCAGCTCGAGGACGGTGAGAGTCTTAACTTCTTCAATGAGAGCAGTGATTTTTTCGGATGCCATTGTATTTCCCTCCAATAAGATTGATGTTTTTTGTGTTATTCAGCGGGTGCTTCGGCAGGAGCCTCAGCGGGGGCCTCAGCGGGAGCTTCGGCAGGTGCTTCTGCAGCGGCTTCGGCGGGAGCTTCGGCAGCAGCTTCGGCGGGAGCGCCGCCCTTCTGGCAAATCTGATCCAGAACGACAGCGAGGCTGGTGATGGGTGCGAGGAACGTACCGAGAACCTGAGCAACGAGAGCATCCTTCGAGGGGAGCTCGCCGAAAGACTTCAGTTCGTCGACAGACAGAACCTTGCCTTCCACGAGACCGCCTTTGATGCTGACGATGTCCTTGTTCTTCTTGGCATACTCACAGACGACGCGTGCCGGAGCAATGGGGTCGCCGGTGGTGCTGGCAAGAGCGGTCGTTCCGTTGAGCAGCTCATCAAAATCGGAATAACCGATCTTGTTGGCGGCAAAGCGCGTCAGGGTGTTCTTGACGACGGTGTATTCAACACCGGCGGCGCGGAACTGATTTCTCAGCTCGGTATCCTGCGCGACCGTGATGCCTTTGTAGTCAACGAAGACTGCGGAAGTCGCTTCCTGCAGTTTCGCAGCCAGAGCATCGACAACGGCTTTCTTACCTTCCAGAACCTGTGCGTTGGGCATTCATGTCACCTCCAGAAATAAAGTGTCCTCATGCCGAACGACATGAGGACACACAAAACACTTGCGTGATTCACCTCGGCAGGAGGGGTGTCCCTTTACAGCTTTCGCTTCCTGCTGTCTTCGGCAGCCAGTATAGAATAGCAGACAAAGATGTCTTTGTCAAGCATTTAAATCAATACTTGGAAGTATTGACCTTGATGCCGGGGCCCATCGTGGAGGCAACAACGCAGCTGCGCAGGTACTGACCCTTTGCAGCGGCGGGCTTCGCCTTGACGATCGCGTTGAGCAGCGCGTCGAAGTTCTCCTGCAGCTTGGAAGCGCCGAAGGAAGCCTTGCCGATCGGGCAATGGATGATGTTGGTCTTGTCGAGACGGTACTCGATCTTACCGGCCTTGATCTCCTGCACGGCGGCAGTCACGTTCGGGGTGACGGTGCCGGCCTTGGGGGAGGGCATCAAGCCCTTGGGGCCGAGGACCTTACCGAGACGACCGACAACACCCATCATATCGGGCGTAGCAACGACAACGTCGAACTCGAACCAGTTTTCCTTGGTGATCTTTTCGACCAGCTCCATGCCGCCTGCAAAATCAGCGCCGGCTGCCAGAGCTTCGTCGAGCTTGGCGTCCTTCGCGAAGACCAGGACCTTGCGGGTCTTGCCGGTGCCGTGGGGCAGGACGATCGCGCCGCGGACCTGCTGGTCGGCGTGGCGGGAGTCGACACCCAGACGGATGTGGGCTTCGATGGTCTCGTCGAACTTTGCGGTTGCGGACTTCACGGCGAGATCCATGGCGTCTGCAACTTCGTACTGCTGCTTTCTATCGTACAGCTTGGTGCTGGCGTTATATTTCTTTCCTCTGAACAATGTCATATCCTCCTTAGTGGTGATTCGGAATAATCCTCCCACATATTCATGAGGATCAGCGATCCTCGGTCAAATCGTTAGCCGTCGACGACGGTGATGCCCATGGAGCGGCAGGTGCCGGCGACCTGGGACATAGCGGCCTCAATGGTGGCAGCCGTCAGATCGGGCATCTTCTTTTCGGCGATCTCGCGAACCTGAGCGGTGGTGATGGTCGCGACCTTTTCCTTGTTGGGGACGCCGGAACCCTTCTCGATGCCGATCGCCTTGAGAATGAGCGTCGGCGTCGGGGGGGTCTTGGTGACGAAGGTGAAGCTGTGATCCGCGTAGACAGTGATGATGACGGGGATCTTAAAGCCAACCTGATCTTTGGTGCGCTCGTTGAATTCCTTGATGAACTGCGCGATGTTCACGCCGTGCTGGCCGAGAGCCGGGCCAACGGGGGGCGATGCGGTCGCCTTGGCGGCGGGAATCTGCAGTTTGATAAAGCCGATAACTTTCTGTGCCATGAAAAGCACCTCCTAAGAATGAGTGGTGATGCGCATTGCGCATGTTCGGCGGGGTCTGGCCCCTCCCACGTTCCGCTTTCGGAAGATTACGCTTCGAGCGGCTCGACCTGGTCGAGTTCCAGCTCTGCGGGGGTCTCGCGTCCGAACATGGAAACAATGACGCGGACCTTGTTTTTTTCGACATCCAGCATATCCACGATGCCGGTGAAAGACGTAAGAGGACCGTCGATGATGCGGACGTTGTCGCCCACAGCGTAATTGACGATGATCTCCACTTTTTCCATACCGAGCTGAAGCACTTCCTCCTCGGTGAGGGGAGTGGGCTTCGTGCCGGAGCCGACAAAGCCGGTGACGCCGCGGATGTTTTTGATGATGTACCAGTATTCGTCGGACATCACCATCTTCACGAGCACATAGCTCGGGAACATCTTGCGGTCGTGGACCTTGACGCCGTTATCGGTCATTTCGCTCACGGTTTCCATGGGGATGATGACCGACTGGATCACGTCTTCCAGATGTCTGGTTTCGATGGTTTTTTCGATGGTGGCTTTTACTGTGTTTTCATACCCGGAAAAGGTATGGACCACATACCACTTTGCCGCTTCCGCCATGGCGATCAGCCCTTGAGAAGCGAAGCCAGCGCGAGAATGCCCTTGTAGATATACTCGCCGGCGACGTCAAAGAAGATGATGACGAGGCCAACAACCAGTGTGCAGGCGAAGACGATCAAGGTGTTTTTCAGAACGCGCTTTCCGTTGGGCCATGCGACCTTCTTAAGCTCGCTCTTCATCTCGCGGAACCAGCGGGCGATCCGCTGAAACAGGCTGTCCTTTTTGCTAGTTTCTGCCATGTTGTTCACCCTTTCTGCGACGGTTTGTTCCGCCCGCTTATTTCGTCTCGCTGTGTACGGTGTGTTTCTTACAGAATCTGCAGTACTTCTTCATCTCGAGACGGTCAGGGTCGTTTTTCTTGTTCTTGATGGTGTTGTAGTTTCTCTGTTTGCATTCATTGCAACGCAATGTGATCTTTACGCGCATAACGGCACCTCCTTATATTTTGCCTCCCTGCATCTCCGCGGCTAGAAAAATTTAGAGGATGCGGAAACTACTTCGCATCGTCCGCGGGCGAAAACGGGCATAAAAAATAAACCCCTTTTTCACAGGTAGAACCATTCTACCATAGTAAAAGGAAAAGGTCAACATTTTTTTCTAAAAAATTCGGAAGCGGAAGAAGCGGGGCAAAAGTGAAAAAACGGGTGTGGAAAAATGCCGCTCGCCGTGGTATACTTTGCTCGAATCGGAAGGGAGGCGTCGTATTTGAAAATTATGGCTGTGGATTTCGGCGATGCAAGGACCGGCGTTGCGATCTCGGATGAGATGGAGATGCTGGTCGCTTTCACCGCGGTCGTTCCTTCCAGAAAACCGGAAAGAGCCGCGGCGGAGATCGCGGAACTGGCAAAGGAAAAGGGCGTCAGGGAGATCGTGGTCGGTCTGCCGAAGAATATGAACGGCTCGGAGGGACCGCGCGCGGAGCTGTGCCGTGAGTTTGCCGCGCTGCTGGAGTCGCTCTCCGGTATTTCCGTCCGAACATGGGACGAGCGCCTGACGACAGTGGACGCGCATCGCATCCTCTCGGACAACGGCGTCTATGGAAAAAAGCGAAAGAATACCGTGGATGCGGTGGCGGCATCACTGATTCTGGAAGGATATCTGGGATACCGTGCAAACAGACCGAAGGAAACATAAAATGAAGGACGGGAGCGATCACGCTCCCGTCCTTTTTGCATTCATTTTTTCGGCAGAGGGAAAAGTGTCTTCCGCCAGGGAGAATACTCTTTCGAGCTCAGGTGGATGAAGAGTTCTTCCAGTGTGGCGAGTGTGCCGATCAGCGCGACGACCGCGCAGAACACATTTGTGCAGGCCTCACTCTGAAGCGCAACGTAGGGGAAGAGAAAGACGCAAAAGCCCGTTGCTTTGTTCGCGAAGGTGTGCTGCGAGGAGAACACATTGAATTTGAAGTAGGCGAACAGATAAACCGAGAAGCGGAGCAGCACCGCAAATGCGATCAGTCCCAGCGTGAGGGGATGGATCGCGGACCAGGCAAGCGGGAGCACGCGTCCGAGCATCACGCAGTAGAAGTACAGATCGGAAATGCTGTCCAGTACGGCACCCTGTACGCTTGTTACCTTGAGCATTCTTGCCAGCGTGCCGTCCAGCACATCGGTGAAGCCGCAGAAGGTATATACAATAAGGAAAGGCGTGCCGGTCGGCTCAAGGAACGACAGAAACAGCGTTCCGATGATCCGCAGGATCGTTATGCAGTTCGGTATATGTGACTTGATATTGTGCAAAAGAACACCTTCTTTTCAATTCGGGATCGCACAGGAATATCATACTCATTTTCAGCGAGATTTCAAGCGTTTTTAGAATTCCGAACCGGGGAGTGTGGGCACTGCTCCGTCTTCGATCGGCGAGAGAAACTCGCCCGCTGCGCAATGGAACTCCGTCTTCGCTTCCGCCAGCAGCTCGGGAGACTCAAACAGATCGTACATGGATGCGGCAAGAACCTTCGCGGCGAGAAGCATTCCCTTGTGCGCGATGCTGCTCACAGCCATAGAGGTGAGCTGCCAGCTGTGTCCCGGTGTGCCCGCAGGGAAGCAGGCAACGTGGATCTGTGCGGTCGGCGTCCGGTGGCTGACGTCTCCGACGTCGGTCGAGCCCGGCCGCAGGCGCTTTGAAGGCACATAGGGGATGAGAAAGTCGTTCAGCGCGCGCGTTCCGTTTTCCGATGCCTTTGCAACGAAGGCAGAGGCTTCCGCATCATCATGACAGAAGCTGCCGGGAAGGGGATCCTGCTCGCAGGTCGCGGAGATCGCTTCGGCAAGCGACCACTCTTCGGAAGTATATGCCGGAAGTTGAGCCTCTGAGAAGTTTTTCCACAGCACGCGCTCCAGCGTGTGGTTTGGGAGCGTGTCGGAGGTTCCGTCGATGAAGCGGCGGGTGAGTGTTGTGTCGGTCATCATCGCAGCGCCCTCGGCGATCTTTTCCACACGGCGCAGCACATCCTTTGCGCCTTTTACCGTGCTTGACCGGACCATATAGAGCACGCGCGCCTCCGCCTGTACGACATTCGGAGACAGTCCGCCGGAGTTCGTGAAACAATAGTGCACCATATCGCCCGGGGCGAGGTGCTCGCGCAGATACTGTGCTCCGAGATTCATCAGCTCCGCCGCATCCAGCCCGGAGCGCCCTTTCTGCGGTGCACCGGCGGCGTGCGAGGAGCAGCCGACAAACTTGAACTCCTTCTGCAGAGATGCCTGACAGCTTCCGCTGACGATCTCGTTGACGCTCTCGGGGTGCCAGGTCAGAGCGGCATCCAGCTCGGTGAACGCACCGTCGTGCGCCATAAATGCCTTTGCCGCGCCGCCCTCTTCTCCGGGGCAGCCGTAAAAGATCACCGTGCCCGAACCGCGTTCCTTCAGATACTCCTTGATCGCGACCGCCGCAGCCAGCGCCGCCGCGCCGAGCAGATTGTGTCCGCAGCCGTGTCCGCAGTCACCGCGGCGGATCGGCTTTCGCTCTGCGAGGCAAGCCTCCTGGGAAAGCCCGTCAAGCGCGTCAAATTCACCGAGCACTCCGATCACCGGTCGACCGCTGCCGAAGGTGCCGGAAAACGCCGTTTCGATCCCGTTGAGTCCTGTTTCCACGTGAAAGCCTTCTTTACGGAGAAAGGCGGTATAGACCTCGGCAGCGTGGTATTCCTGCAGAGAAAGCTCCGGATGACTCCAGATGTCCTTGCTGATGGAAATGAAATCCTCTTTTCTCGTTTCAAGGATCTCGGAAAGATACGCTTTGTTCATAGAATATGCTCCCTTGTACAAAACAGAGGACTGCCGCGGATACCGTGGCAGTCCTTCGTGTATTACAATACTTTGCTGAGGAAGTCCTGCAGACGCGGGTTTTTCGGATGCTCGAAGATTTCCTCCGGGGTGCCCTGTTCGACGAGCTTTCCTTCGTCCATAAAGAGGACACGGTTGCCGACTTCGCGGGCGAAGCCCATTTCGTGCGTGACGACGACCATCGTCATCCCTTCCTTGGCGAGCTCTTTCATAACGTCCAGCACCTCGCCGACCATTTCGGGGTCGAGTGCGGAGGTGGGCTCGTCAAAGAGCATAACGTCCGGCTCCATAGCAAGTGCACGGACAATGGCGACACGCTGCTTCTGACCGCCGGAAAGCTGAATGGGATATGCGTTTGCGCGATCGGCGAGACCGACACGGGCAAGCAGCTCCATCGCTTTCTTCTCGGCCTCCGCACGGTCAATGCCCTTGACGCGGATCGGTGCGAGCGTCATATTGGCAAGGATCGTCTTATGGGGGAAGAGGTTGAAGTGCTGGAAGACCATACCCATCTTCTGACGGTGTACGTTGATGTTCAGCTTTTTCTTCTTTCCGTCCGGAAGAACGATGCTCTTTTTTGTGATGTCGACGCCTTCAAAGATGATCTCGCCCTCGGTCGGCTCTTCCAGCAGATTCAGGCTTCTCAGAAAGGTGGATTTACCGCTGCCGGAAGGACCGACAACGACCATTACATCTCCGCGGTGGATATCGACGGTGACGCCGTCCAGCGCTTTGATCGCACCCTTGTTGTAGTGCTTTTTCAGATTGCGTACGCAGATCAGATTATCTTGTACTGCCACGGCTCATCCTCCTTTCAAAGTATGCGATGATCTTCGAGGTGGGATATGTCAGGCAGAAGTAGACGCAGGTGGCGATGATCAGCGGCTCTGCCACGCGGTAGATCGCACCCTTTGTGGACGCGACCGCGTACATGATCTCCTGCACGCCGATGGTATAGCAGATCGACGATTCTTTGATGACCGTAACAAACTCGTTCGCGATCGGGGGGAGAATGTTGCGGATCGCCTGCGGAAGGATGATAAAGCGCAGATTCTGCGCCTGCGTCAATCCAAGTGAACGCGCAGCTTCCGTCTGACCTCCGTCGATGGACTGGATGCCTGCGCGGATGATTTCGCACAAATAGGCGCCGGAGTTGAGCGACAGCGCGACAACGCCCGGCAGGAAACGCTCAAAGCGGATGAAGCCGAAGAGCTTGAAGGTTGGCAGATTGGTGTTGCTGAAGACAACATAATAGATGATAAACAGCTGCACGAGCAGCGGCGTTGCACGGAAAACCTCAACATAGACCGAGGCAAAGAAATTCAGCGGATTGAATTTGCTGAGTCTGGTCAGCAAACCCTGCTCGCGCAGATGTCCGTCCTTTGTCAGAGCCAGAGAACGGAAGGGACGAATATCCGACAGGCGGAAGATCGCCAGGATCAGCGCGAGAATAAAGCCAAAGATAACGGTCAGCAGGGACAGAGAGACCGTGCAGATAAGTCCCTCCTTGAACAGACCGATATAATCCCAGGTCTTTTCAAAACCGGCGCGGGAAAACATAGGCGCATTCTCCTTGTATAAATTGCTTCAAGTGATACTTCCTCCCTGCGAAGGGCAGGGAGGAAGTGATTGGTTTGGTGGCTGGTTGGCGATCAGGTCTCGGAAACCTGAGCAGCGGGCTCAGCGGGAGTCTCGGCAGCGGGATCGGCTGCGGGCAGCAGACCCTCGATGATGTTGCCGCCTGCGGCGACGTTCGCATCAGCGACGAACTGATCCATGGAGCCGTCCGCGATCGCAGCGGCGATGGCTTCGTTGACGCCCTTCAGCAGAGCTTCGTTGCCCTTGTAAACGCCGATGACGGAGCCTTCGGCTTCATAGGGAACGGGGAGAACAACGCACAGCTCGGGATAGTTCTTTGCATAGGTCTCGGCAACGGCGGTCTCGATGTAAGCGCCGTCCAGCTTGCCGGCGAGAAGCTCGGCAACGAGGTCGGTGACCTTGGTCAGCTCAACGATGTCGGCATTGGGGGAGTTCTTCTTGGCGAGGTCGACCTGGATGGAGCCGATCTGAGCGCCGATGGAGTACTCAGCCTTGTTGGTGTCTTCGAGCGTTGCAAACTTCTCAGCGTTGTCCTTGACGCAGACGAAGGACTGGCCGCCCGTGTAGAAGATGTCGGAGAAGTCCATGAACTCAGCGCGCTCGGGCTTCGGGGAGTAGCCGGCCATGCCGAGGTCGACGGTCTTGTTCTGCAGCTCCATGAGCGTGCCGTCAAAGTCCATCGGGATGATCTCGAGCTCGAGCTTCAGGTAGTCGGCAATGTACTTCGCAAGAGCGACTTCGAAACCGGCGAGGGTGGCGTTGCCGTTCTCGTCGACGGAGTAGAACTCATAGGGAGCGAAGTCCGGGCTGGTAGCCACAGTCAGCTTGCCTTCGGTGATCGTGGTGATCTTGGCGGTCTCGGCGGGAGCCTCGGTCACGGGAGCCTCGGTCGTGCCGCAGGCAACGAGAGAGAGGGTCATCATGACTGCCAAAAACAGAGCAATCCATTTTTTCATTGTAGTTTCCTCCTCAATATTCTCACAGCTGTGCCGTGAGTTATGAATGTATATGCATTATAATGAATTTTAACAAAAATAACAAGTGGAGGAAAAGACATTGTTTAACAAAAAAGTAAATGTAAAATTGGCAATAATAAATAAATGCGGACTCGAAAGTCCGCATAAAAATGAATATTCCAATGAATTATTCATGATTCTTTGCATTTTTTGCGCGCTTTAGCTCCGAGAACCCCACAAAAATCAAAAATGCACCGAAGATCTTTTGCAGGAGCGTCGGGTCGAGCCGCTCCGACAGCAGCGTTCCGCAGATCGCGGTGGCGCAGCCGCAGAGCGCTGCGGGGATGACGGTGCGCCGGTCGATCAGACTGTGCTTTGCGTGAAGAAGCAGCGCAACGCCGGCGGTCGGCAGAAAATAGAGCAGATTCATTTGCTGCGCTTCCTGCTGCGGCATTTGCAGGACGGCGGTCATCCACACCATCAGGATACTTCCTCCGCCGACGCCGAAGGCGGAGAGAAGCCCGCAGACAGCCCCGACTGCGATCGTACCGAGTGTCTTCATCGCAAAAGAAGATTCGCGCCGCCCCAGAGGATAAAGAGACCGAGAGCGCCGTGGAGAAGACGAACCGGAACACGTCGGAAGAGAAGACCGCCCGCAAGTCCGCCGAGCAGCCCACCGAGCAGGTATGGCCAGGCCCCCGAAAGGGAAAGACCGCCGCGCAAAGCACCGATGGCAAGCGAGCATAAACACAGCGGCAGTACGATCGAGACAGATGAAGCAAAAGCCTTTCTGTCCGGCAGCCCGCAAAGACGTGTGAGAAGCGGGATCAGCACCATTCCGCCGCCCGCGCCGAAAAAGCCGGTCACAACGCCCGCCGCAGACCCTGCCAAACAGGCTTTCGGGAGAGCCCCCATTGTTTTGAGCATAAAATCACCCCGACGCAAGTTTGCGCCGGGGTGAGGGTTTTTATACGATATTACTGTGCCTGCAGGCGGGTGGTGTAGCTCATACCGCTTTCGTTGACCTTGACTTCGTAGCCTTCGGTGAGCTTCATGACCCAAGCGGTCTGGTGGTTGGTCTTCATCTCGTCAGTGACCATCTTGTAGCGGGCGTTTTCGCCTTCGCCGACGAAGTACATCACGTGATAGCCGTACTCGGTCTCCACGATGCCGGTGTCGCCGGGCTTACGGGCTGCGTCGAAGCACCAGTCGTTGAAGCTGCGGACCATCTGACCCTTCGTTACATTCTCGTACAGACCGCCGTTTTCGGCATTGTCCTCGGAATGAGCCTTTGCCAGTTCTGCGAAAGCCTCTTCGGTCTTTTCACCGGCGTTGTATTCGGCAAGATATCCTTCCGCCGTTTCTCTGGCAGTCTGCATAGCTTCCGCGAGAGCGGCGTCGTGTGCCTGCTCATCCTCCTGTTCGCTGTGCTCGTGCTCGGGGAGCGAGACGAGGATGTGACGGACGTTGACGGCATTGTAGTTGTTGTTGTCGCGGGAGAGGAAGCAGGCGACGTAGGTGCCGATCTCGTCGGCAGCGCGGACGACAAGGGTATCACCCTCGGTGCGGGAAGCGTCAGCCATCCAGTCGCGGAGGTTCTCGTCCACATAGTTGATCTTTTCGTTCGAGATGAGCGTGGAGTTTTCTTCTCCATAGAACTCCTTCTCCTCTTCGATCGCGAGCTCGCGCGCCATTTCCTCGAAACCGGCGACGTCGTTGTGGATCTTGGTCTCCATCGTTTTGGCAAGCTCTTCCGTAGCGGCAATATCTCTGCCCTCTTCGATGGGGACAAGGAAGTAGCGGAAGGTGACAGTGTCAAAGTTCAGGATGTTTTCCCGGTAGTAGGCATCAAACTTCTCCTGCGTGAGCTCTGCGTTGAAGGTATCCTGCTCTTTCTGCGAGAACTTGTTGGCGAGCATCTGGATCTGCATAAACTCGCGGTAGTTCTCTTCGTTGCAGCCGAGACCGTAGGAGGCTTCGATGAATTCGTCGAGGTCGGCTGCACCGAGGTTCGTCGCGGTCTCGCGGAGCAGTTCGATATCATCGTTGAGCTGTTTCTGCTCCTCCTCGGTCAGAGCTTCGCCCGCTGCGACAGCCGCGTCATAGATCGCGTAGGTATCGCGAACATGGTTGTTCGCCTGATCGGCGATATAATCTGCAAGGTAGGACAGGGACTCCGCACCGTACTCGCTCTCCATCTGTGCGTAGGTGGTTCTGTAGAAATAGTTGTAGACAGCGGCGGTGACTTCGTGGTTGCCGACGGTCAGCGCTACATTGCGCTCCGCAAAGTAGGACATATCCAGCACCATGCCGGAGACGATCAGCGCGATCGCCACGAGAAGGGCGGCGCATCCGGCGACCCATTTCCAAATGTTCTTTTTCTGCATTTGATTCAATCCTTCCTGTTTTTTCCTCAAGGGGAAAATAATGCTTTGTACATTATAACGAGAAAAGAGTCAACTTTCAAGTACCTGTCCGACTCTTTCTCGGGGCAGTAAAAAACGGCTGTCGGAAAACCGACAGCCGAACCCCGCTTTGGCCGTGCGAAACCAATTATAACCTGCACGAACTGCAGGTGGGTCGCCGCTTGCCTTTTTCGCTGCTTCCAACATCCGCCGTCGGTCTGGCCGGGGCGGGAGGCCTGCAATCCAAAGGCAAAGAGTCAAGCGTCCCGAAAATAAGATGTGGGTTTAAATGATCCCGTCACGCACCAAGCAGGAAATTCGTCTGCATGTCAGGCGTTTTCTTCGCCCGATTCTTCCTCGTCTTCATACAGCAGCTCAATGAGCTTCTCGTTGACTGCGTCCCATTCTTCATCGTCGTCCACCGTGAGGAAAACCTCCTCGCCGTCTTCAACGACCTGCTTGAGCACGCAGACTTCGGTCTCTTCGCCGTCCTCCGGGTCGGCGGGAGCCATGGCAAAATAGGTGATGCCGTTGTACTCGACCGAGGCGAGGACTTCAAGCTCGTACTCTTTTCCGTCATCGTCGGTGATGGTGATAAAATCGCTTCCGTATTCGTCGCTCATAGCGCAACCTCCAGACTTGAACGGAGTCAAACTCCTTTGCCTATATTATACGTTGGTGCCGAGGCAAAATCAAGCGAAAATGCGCTCAGTTCGGCTTCTGACCTCAGTTTGTCCGAAACCGCCGTTTTTACTACGGAAAGTTGAAAAAAACGGACGATGTCCGCATTGACAACACGTGTTATAATATAGTGTAGGTTATTATTAGGAGATTTATGCCCTTTGCGTCCGAACGGCGCAGAGGCTCTGGAGGGGTTTGACTTGCCGAACTATAGCCAAGAGAAAAAGGAAAAATCGCGCGCCGCTTTGAAGCGTGCGGGTATGATCGTCGGAACAGCGGCACTGTGCTTTGTGCTTTCTGTGCTGATCTTTGCCTGTATTTTTGCGGTGTACATCAAAAAAGACCTTTCGGATCAGCTCACGCTGTCCGGTCAGGATTTTTCACTCAACCAGACAAGTATCATCTACTGTCAGGACCGCAAGACGGGCGAGTGGTCGGAACTGCAGCGCATCCACAGCCGGGAGAATCGTATTTGGGCCTCCTATAACGACCTGCCGCAGGATCTCATCAACGCCTGCGTGGCGATCGAGGATAAGCGTTTCTACGATCACCGCGGTGTGGACTGGGTCACCACCGGCAGAGCGAGTCTGCGTATCTTTATGGGGCGCGGCGGAGCCGGCGGATCGACGATCACGCAGCAGCTCATCAAGAATCTGACGGGTGACCAGGAGATCACGGTGCGACGGAAGATCACGGAGATGTTCCGTGCGCTGGAGTTCGAAAAGACCCACAGCAAGGAAGACGTTCTGGAATGGTATATGAACGTCATTTATCTCGGCGAGGGCTGCTACGGTGTGCGGACAGCCGCACAGGCTTATTTCGGAAAGGACGTTTCCGATCTGACGCTGGCGGAGTGTGCTTCGCTGATCGGCATCACGAATAACCCTTCGATGTACGATCCTTACATCAACCCCGAGAACAACCGGGAGCGTCAGCTGATCATTCTCGGAGAGATGCTCGATCAGAAGATGATCACCCGGGAGCAGTATCAGGAAGCTGTCGCGCAGGAAATGGACTTCCACGCGGGAAAAGCGGAGGAGAGCCAGAGCGGTCAGTACTATTCCTACTTTGTTGACCAGGTCATCCGGGATGTGACCGACGCTCTTTGCGAGCAGTACGGCTATTCCGAGGCGATCGCGGAGAAGATGCTGCTTTGCAGCGGCTATCAGATCTACTGCACGATGGACCCCGCCGTGCAGTCCGCAATGGAAGACGTCTACGAAAATCTGGACAACGTGCCCAAGACGAGAAGCAGCCAGCAGCTGCAGTCCGCGATGGTCGTCGTCGACAATGCGTCGGGCGATGTTGTCGGCATCGTCGGCGGAGTCGGCAAGAAGCCGGGCAGCCTTGTGCTTTCCCGCGCAACACAGAGCACGCTCTCTCCCGGATCGAGCATCAAGCCGCTGTCCGTCTACGGTCCGGCGCTGGAGAAGGGGATCATCACCCCCGCTTCCGTCTATGAGGATTCTCCGTATTCCTTCGTGAACGGACGCGGTTATCCGAAGAACACGGGAAACAGCTATCGCGGCTTTGTCACGGTGAATTACGCGGTCGAGCAGTCGCTCAATACGATTGCGGTCAAGGTCGCATCGGAGCTGACTCCCGAATACTGCTTTGATTTTGCGAAGAACAAGATGGGTCTTTCCACGCTTACCGATTCTGTCGAGATCGACGGAAAGGTCTTTACCGACTCTGCGCTTGCCCCGATGGCGATGGGCGGACTGACCCGCGGCGTCACGGTGCGCGATATGACGACTGCCTATGCGGCTCTCGCAAACGGCGGCGTCTACCGCAAGGCCAGGACCTTTGTCCGTGTGGATGATGTGAACGGCAAGACGATCCTTGAGAACGAACAGAAAACGCATACCGCGATGCAGAGCAAGGCTGCGTGGTATATGACCTATATGCTCCACAATGCGACGATTTCCGGCACCAGCACGCAGGCGCGGCTGAACAACATCCAGGTTGCTGCCAAGACGGGTACGACGACGAGTGACCGCGACCGCTGGTTTGCAGCCTACACGCCGTATTATACGGGCGTTGTCTGGTGCGGCTACGATGTTCCGGAAGAGGTCATTCTTACGCAGAATGCGACCAATCCGTCGCTTGCGATGTGGAAAAAGGTCATGACCGGCATCCATGAGGGACTTCCGGCGCGGAACTTCACCGAGCCCGAGGGACTGATGAGCTACACCTTCTGCGCTGACAGCGGTATGCGGATGTCCGAGGCGTGCCAGATCGATCCTCGCGGAAGCCGGGGCAATACTCTGCGTCTGTTCAAGGAAGACGTTCCCACGGGCGTCTGTGATGTGCATGTCCCCGTGGACATCTGCGCGGAGAGCGGCAAGCGTGCGACGGAGTATTGCCGCATGCACGAAGCGCCTCTCAAGGTGGTGGGTATGCTCTCGATCAACCGTGCGTTCCCGCAGTCGGGCGTGCACGTTGGGGATGAGGCATACGCGCTGCCCATCGAAGAAGAGAACCTGGCTCAGGGCTACCATCCCGCCCTTCCGTGGGAAGAATCGCCCCTGCGTGAGGAGTGCGATATCCATACCCAGCCGCCCGCACCCGAGCCTGCCGCCGAAGGGACGGCAGTTGAGGAAGTGCGTGATCCGCTGACGGATCCGAACGCAGAGCAGCAGCCTGCGGCGGAATCGACACAGCAGCCTGCGGCAGAACCTGCGCAGCCTGTTCAGGGAGAAGCAGCCGGGCAGCAGGGGTAGACCCCTGCATAAACGACGCGATAAAGGAACAATTACTATGTGGATTGCCGATCAATGGAAAGACTATGCGGTTTTGGACACCTCCGCCGGTGAAAAGCTGGAGCGGTGGGGAGACTATCTCCTCGTGCGCCCGGACCCGCAGATCATTTGGAATACGCCGAAAAAAGATCCCGGCTGGAAAAAGGCGCACGCGCGTTACGCGCGATCCTCTTCCGGCGGGGGACAGTGGCTGCAGAACACGCTTCCGGAACGCTGGCAGGTTCGCTATAAGGATCTGACCTTCAACGTCAAGCCGATGAACTTCAAGCACACGGGCGTTTTTCCGGAGCAGGCCGCAAACTGGGATTTCATTCAGGATGTCGTGCGCTCCGCAGGACGTCCGGTCCGCGTGCTGAATCTCTTTGCCTACACCGGCGGCGCAACCCTTGCAGCCGCTGCCGCGGGTGCGGAGGTCTGCCACGTGGATGCCGCTAAGGGAATGGTGGCATGGGCAAAGGAGAATGCAAAGTCCTCCGGACTTTCCGAGAAGCCTATCCGCTGGATCGTGGATGACTGCTCGAAGTTCGTGGAGCGGGAGATCCGCCGCGGTAAGCGTTACGACGCCGTGATCATGGACCCGCCCTCCTACGGAAGAGGTCCCTCCGGTGAGATCTGGAAGCTGGAGCAGAATCTCTATCCGTTTTTGGAGCTTGTCACGAAGGTCCTTTCGGACGATCCGCTGTTTT
>JAFVWG010000204.1 GCA_017501805.1 Oscillospiraceae bacterium | reverse complement strand
CGGCTGCCAAGGAGCACGACGTCGCCCTGGATCTCTGCGCCGAGACCACCCGCTTCGTAGGTGCGGAAATGGTCGGTATGGAAGCGGCGGGCATTTCGCAGTTCCAGCGATTCGGAAAAAGCGGAAGCCGCGCCCGCACCGGCTCTGTCGAGCATGGCCGCCGCATAGCCGAGCAGACGCTCCGGCGAATGCGCGCCGAAGACTTTGACGCCGTTGAGCGTGACGGCCTTCCCGGGGAAGAGATCCTCATCCCGCAGGATGATGCCCGTGCTGCCGCCAAGACGGTGCGCGCCGCACCAGCCAAGTACGACAGCGCCTGCGGAGAGAAGCCGCTTGTTGAGCGTGCGGAAGCTTCTGCCGTATGCCCAGAACGCGCCGACAGGCGCGGAGCCGAGCAGCAGGATCGACCATGCCCAAAGGAAGTCGCGTCCGCCTTTTACCGCGGCAATCAGTGCGACAGAGAAGGTCAGCGCGGCGAGCAGCAGCGTGCCGGCACTGAGCCGTTTTTCCGAAGAGGGGGCTTCCTCGATCGCCTGCAGAGGCTCTTCCCGATCCGCCGTACGGCGGGAAAGACAGTCCTTTCCGTCCCAGAGCTTTGCACAGCGGACGACCGCTGCGGGCGCATCCATCGACATAGCGCGGGAAAGGCAGTTTGCCTTTGCGGAGGTGAGAGAATCATCACCCTGCTGTGCAACGGTCAGCAAGAGAGACGCCACCGCGCAGAGCTCACAGCCGCTGCTTGCGGTGATCAGGCAGCGCAGGGCGTGCAGGAGAACAACAAGCACGGTCAATGCAAGGTAACTCTCCTTGGAGAAACGAAGCGTTTGGACGCGGCGGATGCCGCGCAGGAGCACCGGCTGCGTAAGAAGAAGCTGACAGAGCAGTGCGCCGAAGCAGAAAGCTCCGCAAAGCGCCGGCGTGAGAAGGAAGGAAAGATCCAGCCACGGCTGCAGCGGAAGCATCACGACCACCGCCGAAAGCAGCGTCAGAAGCCAAGAGAGAAGCTGCGGAAGGCGGCGCCTGCCGCGCTGCTGCAGATAGGCGGAGCGAGCCTCTTCCGTGGAGAGGAAGGACGCAGCCTCTTCCGCTGCGAGGATGCGGGCACGCATCCGCACAAGGTGCTGCAGGACGGACCTGCGTTTTACGCGGGGCGTCCGCACGGGAGGAAGGGCTTCCTCCGTATCTGCCGCTTCGGGCTCGTCCGTTTCCTCCGGCGTATCCGGTCCTTCGGGTTCGTCGGCAGACGGCTGCTGTTCGGGCTCCTGCGCATCGGACGGCTCCGGAACGGGATCGCTCTCGCGCGGCTTCGGCGACCAGATGCGGACGACCTCATCCGCATCGTCCTGAACGGGTGTGTCCGCACCGGAACCGAACTCCGCGATGATGTCCTCAACGTCATAGGTCGTCTCTTCGGAGGACGCGTCAATATTCAGTTGGTCCTTTTCGCGGTCAAATTCCATAGCGGTCACTCACCAAGTCAGGTCGTTCTTCTGCGGCGGAATGCTTCGTAGAGCAGGACTGCCGCCGCGGTGGAGGCGTTCAGAGAGGAGACGTGTCCCTTCATGGGGATGCTGATGAGAACGTCGCAGCTTTCCGCGACGATCCGGCTCATACCGACGCCCTCGTTGCCGATGACGATCGCGGAAGGTCCGCTGAGATCGGCGTCGTAGAGCTCCGTTTTGCCGTCGGCTGCCGTTCCGTAGATCCAGATGCCGCGGCTTTTCAGTTCGCGGATCGTGCTTGCGATATTGCTCACGCGCACAACGGGCATATACTCGATGGCGCCCGCGGAAGCCTTTGCGACGGTTGCGGTCAGCCCGACACTGCGGCGCTTGGGGATGATGACGCCGTGCGCCCCGACACACTCCGCCGTGCGGAGGATCGCGCCGAGGTTGTGCGGATCGTTCAGCTCATCGCAGATGACCAGAAGGGGATTTTCGCCCTTTTGCTCGGCAGCGGCGAGCACATCGTCCAGCTCCACATATTCGTGCGCCGCGGCCATGGCGATCACGCCCTGGTGCACGCCGGTGAGACTCATCGTGTCCAGCTTGCGGCGCGCGCAGGTGACGACGACCGCGCCCTGATCCGCCGCCAGAGAAGCAAGTCTGGAGAGGGAACGGTCGACCGCGCCCTCGGCAATAAAGAGCTTGTCCAGCCGTCTTCCGGAACGGAGCGCCTCCGTGACGGCGTTGCGGCCTTCCAGCTGATATTCGTTTTCCTGCACGGCTTCGCGTTCGCGTCTGTCATCCGCACGCCGCCGGGGAGAATAGTTTTTTTCCATGAAAATGAACCCCCGCTCATAAATATCCAAAATAGATTATAGCATTGAATGTGATTGCTGACAACAAAATTGAGAAGAATATTCACAGAAAATTTACTCGCCGCGAATCCGTGTTGTCCTTGATACCCGTCGAAATGTGTGGTAACATAACGGAGTGTGAATACAGTAATAAAAAACGGCTCAAAGGAGTACGCATTGCAATATGAATAACAACAACGATAAAAAGGAACAAAACGGTCCGAACAAGTCCGGACCGCAGCATCACGGAAGAAAAACCGTAACGGTCATCCTGATCGCGCTGATCGTGGCGATCATCCTGAACCTGCTGACTTCGGCGTTCGGCGGGGCGGTCGCAAAGGAGATATCCTACACGGAATTTGAGCAGATGATCGCAAAGGGAGAGGTCGAATCCGTTCTCTTCCAAAAAGACCGCATTCTGATCGCTCCGAAGACCGAGGAGGACGAAGAGAAGACGAAAAAACCGGCGCTTCTTATGCCCGGATATACCTTCCTGCAGGCACAGCAGGAGCCGGACCTCTACTTTACCGGCGTTATCCCCAATCTGCCGCTGACACAGCTCAAGGCACAGCTCGACGCCGCCGGCATTGAATACGAAAGCGCCGTGCAGGAGGAGCCCGGTCTGCTGATGACGATCGTTTCGTGGCTGCTTCCCGTTGCGGCGATGTATCTGCTGTTCACCCTGCTGATGAACGGTATGAGCAAGAAAATGGGCGGCGGAGGCGGCGGTCTCGGCGGCATCGGCAAAAACAAGGCCAAGGTCTATATGGAAAAACAGACCGGCGTGACCTTCGCCGATGTGGCGGGACAGGATGAGGCGAAGGAGTCGCTGGTGGAGATCATCGACTTTTTGCACAACCCGCAGAAGTACGCGGAGATCGGCGCGAAGCTGCCCAAGGGCGCGCTGCTCGTCGGCTCGCCCGGTACGGGCAAGACGCTGCTTGCCAAGGCGGTCGCGGGTGAGGCGAACGTGCCGTTCTTCTCCATCTCCGGCTCGGACTTCGTGGAGATGTTCGTCGGCGTCGGCGCAAGCCGCGTTCGCGATCTGTTCAACGAGGCGTCCAAGGTCGCGCCCAGCATTATCTTCATTGACGAGATCGACGCGATCGGACGCACGAGAGATTCCAAATTCGGCGGAAACGACGAGCGCGAACAGACGCTCAATCAGCTCCTTGCGGAGATCGACGGCTTCGACTCCTCCAAGGGCGTCGTGATCCTCGCCGCGACGAACCGTCCCGAGATTTTGGACAAGGCGCTCCTGCGCGCGGGTCGTTTCGACCGCCGCATCATCGTTGACCGTCCCAACCTCGCGGGACGCTACCAGACCCTGCGCGTCCACACGAAGAACATCAAGCTTGCGGACGATGTGGACCTCAACAAGATCGCACAGGCGACTGCCGGCGCGGTGGGCGCGGATCTTGCAAGCCTTGTCAATGAGGCGGCTCTGCGCGCCGTGCGGAAGGGCAGAAAGACCGTCAATCAGGAGGATCTTCTGACCTCCTTCGAATTTGTCATCGCGGGCACGGAGAAGAAGGGCACGATCCTGACCGATATGGAAAAGCGTGTCGTTGCCTACCACGAGGTCGGTCATGCGCTGGTCGCCGCGCTCGAGAAGCATGCCCAGCCCGTCTCCAAAATCACGATCGTGCCGCATACCTCCGGCGCGCTCGGCTACACGATGCAGATGCCCGAGGAGGAGAAGTACCTCAGCACGAAGGAAGAGCTGATCACCGAGCTCAAGACGCTGCTCGGCGGACGCGCTGCGGAGCAGACTGTTTTCGGCATTCAGACAACGGGTGCGGCGAACGATATCGACCGCGCCACGGAGCTTGCCCGAAAGATGATCACGCAGTACGGCATGAGCGAGCGCTTCGGGCTGATGGCGCTCTCCACGGTCTCCAACCCCTATCTTGACGGCAGCACGATGATGAACTGCGCCGACGAGACGGCGGCACAGGCGGACGGAGAGATCAAGGAACTTCTGGAAAGCTGCTATGCCGACGCCAAGCGCATCCTCACGGAAAAGCGGGCACTGCTCGATGAGATCGCGCTGTATCTGCTGGAGAAGGAGACCATCGTCGGCGACGAGCTGATGGCGTTCATCCGCGCGGACGAGAAGAAGTCGGAGCCCGAAGCTGTGGAAGAAACGCCCTCCGAGCAGGAGCCGACGGAATGAAGTATGCATTCCTTGCCGCCTTTGCGGCGGCGATCTTCGGGCTGTGCTTTCTGGTGGACTTTGTACTGAAGAAGCTGACGCCGTACGATCCGCGCAAAAGCGTGGGCAGGGTGGTGCGTCCGCCGCGGCGCGGCAGTGTGATTGGCATTCTGATGCTCTTTTTCGGCCTTACCGCGATCCTGTTCTACGCTTCGAGAATGGAAGCAATGTGGATCGTGCTCTGCGCGGTGGTCGCGCTTGCGGGCGTTTTTCTGCTGGTGCAGAATCTTTCCTGCGCCCTGTACTATGATGACGAGGGCTTCAGCTATCGGGAGCTGAGAAAACGCAGAAAGGACTACCGCTACGAGCAGATCGAAGGGCAGCGCTCCGCACTCACGCGCGGCGGTGTACAGACGGTGCTCTTTGTCGCGGGGGATGCGATCCCGCTGTATGAGGCGATGGACGGTCTGCGTCCGTTTCTGCAGACGGCGTTCCGCCGCTGGTGTGAAGAGAAACACATCGACCCGGAAACGGTTGTAAACAATCCGGACTGCCTGACCTATTTCCCCGACCCGGAAGAGGAAACGATATAAAAGTCAGCGGGATATGCAAACGCATATCCCGCTGTTCGTTTGTGCGCCCTGTCGGCGATCTGACGGCGCGATGAGGGCATCGCGCCCTGCGCGAAACCGCGCAAGCTTCTGTCGTACCCGTAGG
>JAFVWG010000022.1 GCA_017501805.1 Oscillospiraceae bacterium | reverse complement strand
CAGGACAAAATGCGGAGAAAAATAGACTTTTTCACAGTGAAGTCCTCCTTTTTTGATTGAGTCCATTATAGCATAGCAAAGGTATAAAGTCAATATATTATTTGATTTTTCGAAAAAAGCTCGGCAATTTATTGAAACGGACGCGAATTTATGATATAATGTAGAAAAAGCAACGGAGGTATGCGCTATGACCGAAAGACGAAAGATCCTCGACCTGTTCGACGAACAGAGTGATTACGTAAACGAAAAGGTATCACACGGTATCGAAACATACCGAAAGGGCGACGGCAAGGTTCAAGTCATTGACAAAAACGGTGATCCCGTTGCGGGCGCGAAGATAAAGCTCAGCCAGAAGTCGCACGAATTCCGCTTCGGCGCGAATATTTTTATGCTCGACGAGCTTGAAACACCCGAAAAGAACGAGATCTATAAAAAATGCTTCGCGGACGTCTTCAATATGGCAACGCTTCCCTTCTATTGGGACTCTCTCGAGCCCGAGCGCGGAAAGCCGCGTTATGCAAAGGACAGCCCGAAGGTCTACAGACGTCCCGCACCCGATCTTTGCATTGAATTTTGCGAGGAGCACGGCATCGAGCCGCGTGAGCACGCGCTGGCTTACGACCACTTCTTCCCCACCTGGCTCTATGACGCCGAGATCGACGAGATCAAGCGCGAGCTTGAGCGCCGTTATTCGGAAATTGCCGAACGCTACGCCGACAAGATCCCGACCATCGAGGTCACAAACGAGATGAAGCACGCCAAGGGCAGAACGAAATTTTATGATGATCCCGATTTTGTCGAGTGGTGCTTCCGACTTGCCGAAAAATATTTCCCGAACAATCAGCTCAGCATCAACGAGTCGCGCAGATTCGCCTGGTGCGACAACTGCCGCACGTCGGATACCTACTACGCCTACACCGAGGCAGCCATCCTCAAAGGCGCACGCATCGACGCGATCGGTATGCAGTACCATCTTTTCAACAAGCTTGAGGAAGAATACGCCAAGACCCGACAGATGCTGAATCCGAGACTGCTTTACGCGCATATGGATATGTATTCCCGCCTCGGAAAACCCTTGCAGATCACCGAAATAACCATTCCCTCTTATTCGTGGGATCCCGATGACGAAGAGCTCCAGGCAGAGATGCTTGAAAAGCTCTACTCGGTCTGGTTCTCGCACCCGAACGTGGAGCAGATCATCTATTGGAACCTTGTGGACGGCTACGCGCATCTGTGGGATCCCGACCCCGAAAAGATCCGCGCTTCGCAAGGAAATATGTCGCTCGGCGAAAACTATTATTACGGCGGACTTCTCCGCTTCGATATGTCACCCAAACCCGCATATCTCAAGCTCAAAGAGCTTTTGCAGAAAAAGTGGCACACCGAGGCAGACGCTGTCACGGATGCGGACGGAAACGCTGAGTTCAGAGGATTTTACGGCAAATACAATATTGAAATCGACGGAAAAAAGATCGCGGCGGAACTCGATCTCTCGAAAAAGAGCGCAAACGAATTCGTTATAACCTTGAAATAAACATTCAGAAGAGGCAAAAATGTTCAAACAGAAATACGCATCCGTTCTTGCGGAATATGAAAAATTCTGGAATCGTGAAAACACGGGGCGACCGATACTAAATATTTCCTACCAAAAGCCGGGGACGGTAAACTTTCGCGCACCCGCAAGCCTTGAGGAACAGTGGCTCGACCCTGAATATAACTACAAAGCCTTCAAAATAAAGTCCGAAAATTACGAATATCTGGCAGAGGGCATCCCCGGTTACTTCACAAACCTCGGTCCCGGATGCCTTTCCGCTTGCCTTGGCGGCGGATACGAGCTCGCAAAGCGAACCATCTGGTTTGAAAAGGAGCAATTCGTCACCGATTGGGAAAATCCTCCCGCCGTAAAATTTGACGAGCATAGCGAGATGTGGCAGTATGTAACAAAAATGCAGGAACGCTTCGCCGCTG
>JAFVWG010000203.1 GCA_017501805.1 Oscillospiraceae bacterium | reverse complement strand
TACCGGAGGACTCCTCTCGTCGCTTCTGACGGACGTTGAAGGCGCATCCGAGGTTTTCCCCTGCGGCTATGTCACCTATTCCAATGCCGCCAAACTGGCGGCAGGCGTGGACGCGGAGGTGCTCGCGCAAAGTGGGGTCTACAGCGCTCCCTGTGCCGAGGCAATGGCGCGCGCCGCAAAGGCCGCGGCTCAGACAGACTGCGCCGTCGGCGTCACCGGTACGCTCGGAAGACGCGATCCCGCAAACGCGGACAGCCTCCCGGGTGAGGTTTTCTTCTGCCTCCTCTGCGGCGAAACGGTCATCGCAGAGCGGCTCACGCTCGATGCCGCCCTCCCCCGCCCGGAGGCAAAGCTCCGCACCGCCGAAGCCGTCCTCTCCCGCCTGCTCTCACTCCTGTAGAACCAAAGGCTCCTTCCTGACGGAAGGAGCCTTCTCTGTTTATATCCCTGTGCAAATCACTTCAGCAGCAATGCATAGCCACGATCCTTCAGAAACGGAAGCAGCACAGCCTCGACCGTCGTCCGCAGATTTTCCTCTGCCGCCTGCAGGATCTCGGGCGTTTCTTTCGCCTTTCTTTCGGCATCCTCCAGACTGCATCTCAGCAGATCGGAAAGTCCGGCGTCCGCATCGGACGGCAGCTTCTCAAGCGCGCTTCCGCTCTCGAGGGTCGCTTTCAGCGTAATATCCGGCAGATCGACCGTGACCGACCTATTCGTATGATCGACAGCGATATCGTCAACCTGCACCTGCTTGAGGTCGACCTCTGCCGTCACAGCGGCGCTGTAGCCGACGTGACAGAGAACCTCCTCGGGATTCTCTTTCGTCCGGACCTCGGCTGTGCCCTTGTAATTAAATTCCGCAACCGAAAGCTTCGTGACCTTCAGCGTTTCCACAAGTTCGGAGGAAAGATCCGGCAGCTCTGTTTTCGGCTTGTCAAAGCCACCGAAACGAAGCAAGCACACAGCCGCCGCAAGCACGATCCCTGCGGCAACAACGACCACCCATCCGTATTTGTTCATTGCTTTCATAAGTACGCCCCGCCTTCCTTGCAGATTTCTGTTCAGTATGCCCGCTTTTGTTTTTGCTATGCGCGATATGCCATCCTTCGATATCATATCACGAAGCGTTACGCAATGATAGTTTTTTTCAATATTCTTCCCCCGCGTAAGGCACGATGCCCTCATCGTGCCCTACGCGCAAGTGTCGGAAGCCGCTCGCACCCGTAGGGGCGATTGTCAAATCGCCCGCCTGCCAAAGGCAGTATCTCAATCGCCGCTTGCGGCAACAAGAAAGAAGGCTTCCTCTGACGAGGAAGCTGTCTGCGAAGCAGACTGAAGGAGAGACCATTCAATCCGTGCCGCAGGCACTCCGCAATTATTCATTTTTCAGTATTCACTTTGCCCAAACGAATGTGGGAGACTTTCTTTCGAAAGTCTCCCGTGCTTTTATACACACTCCCACTCCCGTATTCTCGGAATCTTACCAGAACTGCTTAATGACACTTTGCACATGCATAATAACCTTTGCTCATTGCTTTTCTTATATTATAAATCCAAATTCCATCAGATGTGTCTATTTCTGAACAACCATACTTATGATACTTCTTTGTGCCGTCATCGGGAACTATTGCTACATCAAAAGATTTCATTTCAATTGACATCTTCCTTTTTTCGGCTTCAAACATCTCTGTAAAAACGTTTCTTTGTCCTTGCAAAGTACTGTTCTGTCTCTGCAAACCTATTATTTTCTCTTCGAGAGAAGCATTTTCTTTGTGTTGATAAGTAATTACCGCAATTGCAGCCAACAAAACCAGGGAAAACGAAAGTACAATCCAGGAAACTTTGTTAAAGCGAATCCCTTTAAAGTATTTCTTTCCACAGCCGGTACATTGTTTTGTTTGACTGTCAATCAAAGAACCACAACGAGAACAGTACCTTACTTTTTTCTTTTTCGTCTTCGTGTCATTCGGAACAATGTGCACAACAACTTCGGCGTCCTGTGTCGGCAAATTAGAGGGCTCTTCGGTTTTTCTTGCAGCGGGCTGCTCCTCCGGTGCGGTTTCTTCCTTTTTCGGAGAAACAAGAACATCTGGAGCATCAAATACGCCCTCGGCGCTCTGTGCGGCAGAAACAGGTCCCTCAATAGGAGTCATTTTGTTGCCGCAGTATTGGCAAAACGCACTGTCATCTGGCAGTTTGTGATTACATTTATCGCAA
Source organism: Oscillospiraceae bacterium (assembly GCA_017501805.1). Lineage (GTDB taxonomy): Bacteria > Bacillota > Clostridia > Oscillospirales > Oscillospiraceae > RGIG3566. The sequence goes on along the minus strand of JAFVWG010000203.1, from coordinate 659 downwards.
ATCATCGTTATTTCCCCTTACGCCCTCAATCACTTCTGTTCCGCATTTGCCACAGTATTTTGCTCCATCGAACAGCTTGTTGCCACATTTGCGACAAAAAGAAGGTTTTGCATTTTCCCTTGCGACATTTTGCGTTGTATATGTCGCTTCAACAAATGAATCCGCCCCATCATACGGAGAGACAATTCTCTTATTAAAGTATTTCATATTCAAGCGATACCATGCAAAGTATGCTATCAATACAGTAATCAAAGCACTAATAAATGCTGTGCCAACGTCAAACCCGTTCTGAACGTATTGCTGGACACCCAGACCGTAAGCTATACTAATCGTTTCAAACAACAAAACTTTTTTTACAAACCTCACGAAATCCATATAGCACCCTCGTGATTTCGCAAATACCATAACAGCGAGAATCGCTTGTGTAACCAACATTGCAAAACTCAGCATCATCCACCAATAACCAGTATAAACCTCAACATATTGAAGAAAATCGAAAACTGTTCTTAAAGCTGTAACACAAGCAAACCACGGTCTGACCTTTGTATAGAAAGTGAACCATTTTGTGCCAAGAGTTCTGTTCATATGTAAATCATTCATTTCTTATTCCTCCTTAATAACAGCTACTCCGCATTTTTTGCAGAAATTTGCCCCTTCTG
>JAFVWG010000021.1 GCA_017501805.1 Oscillospiraceae bacterium | reverse complement strand
CGGAGGGATTGACAAAACCAGGCTGAAACAACCCCTCAGTCAGCCTGTCGGCTGACAGCTCCCCTTACACAGGGGAGCCTTTGCAGGCGCTTCATAAGCGGAAACACGAAGTCGAATTGGGACTCTTGCAAAAAGAAAATGGGTCTTGATGGCCTTACCCGATAACCTTGTAAACATTTCCACACTTTCCTGTGGAATGTGGAGTATTTTTCCGTGGATAACTCTGTTGAAAAAAGTTTTGTTGAAAACTGTGGAAAACAGGGAATGATTATCCACAGGTTATGATCCCCGGTTTTTCCCGTTATTTCTTGCTTTTTTCCGCTTTTCCACACATTCAACCGTCCTACTTCTAAGACTGTTTTATTCTTTCTGTCTCTTAGAGAGAGAAACGAGGAGGTTTTTCCATGCTGAAATTCACCTGTGAAAAAACACCGCTGTTTTCTGCCGTCGCAGTTGCCTCCCGCACCGTCGCGCAGAAAAGCCCGATCTCCGTTCTGGAAGGCATCCACCTCCGGGCGGAGCAGGATACGCTGTCGCTGACCGGTTACGATCTGGAAAACGGCATCACCATTTCGCTCCCCGCTCAGGTGCGGGAAGCGGGCGAATGTGTGCTTCCGCCCCGTCTGTTCTTTGATATCGTCCGCAAGGCGGCCGAGGACGAGGTATCCGTCACCGTGGACGACCAGCTCAAAGTCGAGGTGAAGAGCGGCATTTCCGTGTTCCGCTTCTCGGCGGAAAGCGCCGACGACTATCCCGAGCTCCCCGACGTCGACGAGGAAGAGGGCGTCCGCATCCCGCAGCAGGATCTGCGCGCGATGATCTCCGGAACGCTCTTCTCCGCAAGTGAAAACAAGACCAGACCCATTCTGACCGGCTGCCTGTTCGAGGTGGAAGAAAACAGCGTCACGACCGTCGCGATCGACGGCGTCCGTCTCGCGCTCCGCCGCTGGAGAACGGATGAGACCTTGAGCTGCGCGGGAAAGAGATTCGTCGCGCCCGCCTCCGCTCTGCGCGAGGTGGAAAAGCTCCTCGCGGACACGGAAGAGCCGGCGGAGATCGTCGTGGGCAGAAAATACATCATCTTCCGCATCGGAGACGCAAGACTGATCTGCCGCATCATCGACGGCGAGTTCGTCGACTGGAGAAAGGTGCTCAACACCGCGGAGGAGATCTCGATCGTTGCAAATGTGAGCGATCTGACGAGCTGCCTCGAGCGTGTGTGCCTGATGATCAGTGAAAAGTTCAACAGCCCGGTGCGCTGCCTGTTCTCCAACAACAAGGCCTGTTTCAGCACCGCCACGCAGACGGGCGCGGCGCAGGACAACTGCTCTGTCGCCGGTGACGGCAAGGAGCTGACCATCGGCTTCAACGGCACATTCCTGCTCGATGCGCTGCGCCGCATCTCCGATGAGGAAGTGAAGCTGTCGCTTTCCAACAGCCTCAGCCCCATCGTGATGACGCCCGCCGGAGACAAGGACGATTTCAGCTATCTGATCCTCCCGATGCGTATGCGCGAAGCGACGGAGTGAGTGTGATGAACGAAAAAAACATCATTTCCGTCGCGATCCGAACGGAAACGATCCGTCTGCAGGACTTTCTGAAATTCTGCAGCGCGGTCGGAAGCGGCGGTGAAGCAAAAATCGTCATTCAGGACGGCGCCGTGGAAGTCAACGGCGAGACCGAGACCCGCCGCGGCAGAAAGCTGCACCCGAATGACACGGTGCGCTACAACGGCGAAAGCTGGAGGGTAACTTCGGATGGAGCTTCGTAAGCTGACGCTCCGCGGCTTCCGCAATTACGAAGAGGCGGAGATCACCCTGTGCCCCGGCGTCAACCTGTTCCAGGGCGACAACGCGCAGGGAAAGACCAATCTCCTCGAGGCGGTGCGCTGCCTGTCCGCGGGAAAGAGCTTCCGCACGCGGAAGGAAAAGGAAATGATCGGCTTCGACCGGGAATTTGCGGACCTGCGCGCGACCTTCTTCTCCTACGGCAGGGAAAAGGAGCTTCGCACCGTGCTCTACGCCGACCGCCGCAGGAAAGAGCTCTATCTTTCGGGCGTGAAGCAGCGCACGGGAAAAAACATCGCGGGAGAGCTGACAACGGTTTTGTTTCTCCCGTCCGATCTTCAGATTTTATCCGGCGGCGCTTCGGCGCGGCGCGGGATGATCGACGATGCGCTGTGTCAGCTCAGTCCCGGCTATGCCGCAGCGCTGGCGCGTTACGAGCGGGTGATCGAGCAGAAAAACCGCGTCCTGCGCGACCGCTTCGAAGACCCCTCTCTCAAGGCGCTGCTGCCGGATTACAACGAGCAGCTCTGCCGCTGCGGTGCGGAGCTCATCCGCGCGCGGGCGGAATACCTTGCCGCCTTCAACGCCGCGGCGGAGGATTTTCACGCCGCCTTTTCAGGCGGCAGAGAACGCCTGAAGCTGTGCTATCATACGGTATCCACCGTTTCAGAACCGACCGCGTCCGTGCAGGAACTGTACGACCGCCTGCGGGAACATCTTACGGCACACTGGCAAAACGAGCTGGACAGCTGCCAATGCCTGTCCGGTCCGCACAGAGACGACCTCGAAGCGCTGGTGAACGACCGTCCGATCAAGCTCTACGGCTCACAGGGACAGCTCCGCACGGCGGCGATCTCCCTGAAGCTTGCCGAACGCGAGGTGTTCCGTCAGCAGACCGGCGAGCTGCCGGTGCTGCTTCTGGACGACGTGCTTTCCGAGCTGGACCTCACCCGGCAGGATTTTGTGCTCAACCGTCTCACGGAGGGACAGGTGCTCATCACCTGCTGTGAGCCGGACCGACTGACCGACGTGGGCAGTATCTTCCTCGTGGACGCGGGGACGGTACGCGCGGCGGAGCAAGAGGAGTAGACCGTATGTATATCCCCATCGGCGGAGATATGGCGGTGCGCGCCGAGACCATCGTCGGCGTGTTCGACCTGGACAACACCTCCTGGTCGCACCGCACCCGCGCCTTTTTGCAGCGCGCGGAAAGAGAGGGCAGCGTCATATCCGCAACGAACGAGCTGCCGAAGAGCTTCGTGCTGGTGCACGAAATGGGAATGGAACGCGTGTATTTGACGCAGTTTTCCGCAGCGACGCTGGAAAAGCGGATCGCGGGAGAACTTTAAGCGGGAAGAAAGGAATATTCTGACCATGGCTGACGAAATTTTGAGAGGAACCGAAAAGGTGGAACAGCAGTACGACGCTGCGCAGATTCAGGTGCTCGAGGGCCTTGAGGCCGTTCGGAAGCGCCCGGGTATGTATATCGGCACGACCTCTGCCGCAGGTCTGCACCACCTCGTCTACGAGATCGTGGACAACTCCATCGACGAGGCGCTTGCGGGCTACTGCACGGAGATCGGCGTGACGATCCGCGAAGGCGACGTCATCACCGTGACCGACAACGGACGCGGCATCCCCGTGGATATCCAGGCGCAGACGGGCAAGCCCGCGCTGGAAGTCGTCTTCTCGGTGCTGCACGCAGGCGGTAAGTTCGGCGGCGGCGGATACAAAGTCTCCGGCGGTCTGCACGGCGTGGGCGCGTCTGTCGTCAACGCCCTGAGTGAATGGCTCGAGGTGCGCGTCCATAAAAACGGCAAGATCCACGAGATGAAATTCGCCCGCGGCGCGATCACCCAGTCCATCACCGTGGTCGGCACGACGGACAAGACGGGCACGGAGGTCACCTTTAAGCCCGATCCCGAGATGTTCGACACGCTGGAATACGACTATGAGACCCTGCGCCAGCGTATGCAGGAGCAGGCGTTCCTGAACGCCGGTCTGCGGATCTCCATCGCGGACGAGCGCCCGGGAAAAGAAAAAAGCGAAAGCATGTGCTACGAGGGCGGCATCCGCGAGTTTGTCACCTATCTCAACCGCCACAAGACGGCGGTGCATGAGACCGTCATCTATATGAACGGACAGAAGGACGACGCCATCGCGGAGATCGCGATGCAGTACAACGACAGCTACAACGAGACGCTGTACTCGTTTGCCAACAATATCCACACGCCCGAGGGCGGTATGCACGAGACCGGTTTCAAAACCGCGCTCACGCGCGTTCTGAACGCCTACGGAACGAAAACAGGCGTCATCAAGGGCGATGACAAGCTGACCGGCGAAGACTGCCGTGAGGGCATCACAGCCGTCATTTCCGTCAAGCTGACCGAGGCGCAGTTCGAGGGACAGACCAAGACCAAGCTCGGCAACGCCCGCATCCGCACGCTCGTGGACGGCATCATCTCCAACAAGCTGATGGAGTTCTTCGACGAGAACCCCGCCGTTGCGAAGCTGATCCTCGACAAGGCGATGATGGCAAACCGCGCCAGAGAAGCGGCGCGTTCCGCGCGCGAGACCGTGCGCCGCAAGACGGGACTCGAATCCGGACAGATGCCGGATAAGCTCCGCGACTGCAACGAGACCGACCCCGCCCTGACCGAAATTTACATCGTCGAGGGCGACTCCGCAGGAGGCTCCGCCACACGCGGACGCGACAGCCGCTTCCAGGCGATCCTGCCGCTGTGGGGCAAGATGCTGAACGTCGAAAAGGCGCGCGCCGACAAGGTCTACGGAAACGACAAGCTCGCGCCCGTCATCACGGCGCTGGGCGCCGGCATCGGCGCGGAGTTCGACGTTTCGAAGCTGCGCTATCACAAAATCGTTATTATGGCGGACGCCGACGTGGACGGCAGCCATATCCGAACCCTGCTTCTGACCTTCTTCTTCCGCTTTATGCGGCCGCTCATCGAGCAGGGCTACGTCTACTCCGCCGTGCCGCCGCTGTACAAGCTCTCGCGCGGCAAGACCCAGCGCGTCGCCTACTCCGACGAGGAGCGCGACCGCGTCTCCGCCGAAATGCGCGGCGATAACCCGAATGTCAAGATCGACATCTCCCGCTTTAAGGGTCTCGGCGAAATGAACCCCTCCGAGCTGTGGGAGACGACGATGGATCCCGAGCGGCGTACCCTGCGCCGCATCACGCTGGAGGACGCTGTCGCGGCGGATCAGATCTTCACCGTGCTCATGGGCGAGCAGGTGGAGCCGCGCAAGCAGTTCATCGAAGAAAACGCGAAATACGTCGTCAATCTGGACGTGTAAGGAGGTGACGGAGCATGGCGAAGAAAACAAGAAACGTAGACTACAAACCCGAGGATATCCTCTTCCCGAATCAGACCATCGTCTCCTCGGAGCTCGTTCAGGAGATGAAGACGAGCTACATCGACTACGCGATGTCCGTCATCGTCGGACGCGCGCTTCCGGACGTCCGTGACGGCTTCAAGCCCGTGCACCGCCGCATCCTCTACGCAATGTACGAGGACGGTCTCACGCACGACAAGGCCTTCCGCAAGTGCGCCACCGCCGTCGGTGACGTGCTGGGCCGCTATCATCCGCACGGCGACGCCTCCGTCTACGACGCTCTGGTGCGTATGGCGCAGGACTTCTCGATGCGTTACCCGCTCATCGAGGGTCACGGCAACTTCGGCTCCGTCGACGGCGACCCCCCCGCGGCATACCGTTACACCGAGGCGAGAATGTCCAGGCTGAGCAACGAAATGCTCCGCGACATCGAAAAGGACACCGTCGACTTCATCGCAAACTTTGACGAGACGCGCAAGGAGCCGCTCGTCGTGCCGAGCCGCTTCCCGAACCTGCTGGTCAACGGCTCTTCGGGCATCGCCGTCGGTATGGCGACGAACATCCCGCCGCACAACCTCACCGAGGTCATCGGCGCCGCGCTCTGCATTCTGGAAAATCCCGAGGCGACCCTCGAGGATCTGATGGAGCACGTCAAGGGACCGGACTTCCCAACCAGCGGCATCATCGTGGGCAGAAGCGGCATCCGCCAGGCCTACGCCACCGGCCGCGGACACATCCGTGTCCGTGCGCGCACGAACTTTGAGACCTTCGGACAAAACCGCACCCGCATCATCATCACGGAGCTCCCCTATCAGGTCAACAAGCGTCAGCTCATCGCCTCGATCGCAGAGCTGGTCAAGGAAAAGCGCATCGAGGG
>JAFVWG010000020.1 GCA_017501805.1 Oscillospiraceae bacterium | reverse complement strand
CGTCTGGGGCGTCAACGCCGAGGGCTACTACGCCGGCAAGTGCGACGTCACCGACAACGGCGACGGCACGATCACCTTCGAGATCGGCGACGAGCTCAACCCCGCCTGCTACTACCTGGTCGTGGCAGACTGACCCCATAAGCGAACCACCTCTCCGCTCCGCGAAGAGGTGGTTTTCTTTTCCCTTTTGATACCCCCGCCTGCCGAAGGCAAAAAGCCTTCCCCTTGAAGCACGCACCCAAAGGCTCCCTCTGACGAGGGAGCTGGCAAAACCGAAGGTTTTGACTGAGGGAGAGACCATCCAATCCGTGCCGCTTCGCGGCACACCTCAATTCTTCATTCTTCAGTTTTCAGTATTCACTTTGCCGCCGCAGGCGGCAAAACCCCTTCCTAAAACAAACGCGGGAGACTTTCTTTCGAAAGTCTCCCGCAATTCAAATCGTATTTACACCGCTGCACCGCTCATGATCTCAGAGATCACGTCCAGCACCTTCTGGTGGCAGCCGCCGCAGCCGGTCGAGCAATGCGTCACATCCTGAACCTTCTGAAATGCGCTCAGAACATCTTCGAACTTCGAAAGCTCGTGCATCGCGTTCGCAATGTCGTTGTAGCTCACCTGCATACAGTTGCAGACCGTATAGTTTTCTACCATTTCCATCACCCTTTACAGCAAGGACTGCCCGAAGGCAGTCCTTTTATTCATTTTACTTGAAGTATCTGTTCAGCAGACCCTGAAGAGCCTTCCCGTGACGAGTTTCGTCGCGCGCCATCTCGTGGACGGTGTCGTGGATCGCGTCGAGATTGTTCTTCTTCGCGCAGGCGGCGAGGTCGAACTTGCCCTGCGTTGCGCCGAACTCGCAGTCCACACGCCATGCAAGGTTCTTCTTGGTGGAGTCGGTCATATTGGGCTCGAGGTCCTCGCCCAGGAGCTCCGCGAACTTCGCGGCGTGCTCGGCTTCTTCATAGGCGGCCTTTTCCCAGTACAGACCGATCTCGGGATAGCCCTCACGGTGCGCGATGCGCGCCATGCAGAGGTACATACCGACTTCGCTGCACTCGCCGTTGAAGTTGGCCATGAGCTGCTCAAAGATGTACTTCTTATCTTCTTCGCTGATGTCGGGGTTGTTCTTGACGGTCTTCGCGTAGATGCCGAATTCGTGTTCGGCGGCGAGCTTCGCGTCATCCTTCATCTCGGTGAACTTCGCGCCGGGGATCTTGCAGACGGGGCAGGCTTCGGGGGGATTGTCTCCGGTGTGAACATAACCGCAGACGGGGCAAACAAACTTCTTCATAGTAATTTCCTCCATTATATATATTTATTAAAAATAACTTTTTATTCAGATCGGACAGGGTCCGATATCCTTTAAGTGCGGCTGAGACATTCCCGACAGGTTCCGGTGAAGCTCAGGCTGCAGCTTTCCGTGCGGCCGCCGATGTATCGGTCGACCTCCGAGGTAAGACTTTCCGGGACGATCATCCCCGGCAGATCGTGAACGCTGTTGCATCTGTGACAGATAAAGTGGACATGGGGTTCGGTGTCGGCATCGAAGCGTTCCGCACCGTTCACCGTGCCTACGCTGATGACCAGCCCCTGTTCCTTGAACAGCGCCAGGTTCCGGTAGACAGTCCCAAGCGAGATGTCCGGATACTCGGCTTTCAGCTGTGCATAGACCCATTCGGCTGTCGGGTGGGTGTTGGTGGAGCGAAGGCAGTTCAGGATCGCTTCACGCTTTTTGAAATGTTTCGCCTTGTGTTCCATAAGCACCTCCTTCGCGGTGTATTCAGGAATCACTCTTGTTTACGAAGCTATCGTAGCACAGCTTCTTCTATTTGTCAATAGGAATTATTCTTATTTAGTTAAAAATTTTTTCCGGTTGTTTTTTCAAGCCGTTCACGGTGGATTTCCGCTTGAAAATACAGCACATATACTATAGAATAAAGTCCGAAAACGACACCTTCCGCAAAGGAGAACCCGATATGAAACAATGTATTGCGCTGCTGCTTGCGGCAGTCCTGCTCTTTACCGCGATCCCTATGGCGGCGGCGGAGCAGACGCAGATCACTCTGTCCGGCAAGACCGAGATCGAGGTCGGCGAAAGCGCCGCCTGGACGGCGGAGGTCTCCCCTGCTGAGCAGAACACCGCCGTAACGTGGAAGTCCGGCTGGCCCGCCGTGGCGACTGTGGACGAAAACGGCATCGTTACGGGACATCGCACGGGCGAGTGCCACATCACCGCAGTCGCGCCCGACGGCACGACCAAAACCGTGACCGTCCGCGTCGTCTCCTACGACGTGACGGAGCTGCAGCTCGCGGGCAGGACACTTGTCCGCGTCGGCGAGACCGTCAACTGGACGGCAAAGCCGCTGCCGGAGGGCGCGGTCAGCGAGATCACCTGGACAGCCGGCTATCCCGCCGTTGCCACCGTGGACGGATGCGGCAACATCACCGCGCATAAAGTCGGCGACTGCCACATCACCGCAACCGCCGCAAACGGCGTCAAGAAGACCGTCACCGTCCGCGTGCGCGAGATCGAGAAGGTCGAGCTCAGCGGCGAGGTCTACATCGCCCCGGGCGAGACGACGACCTGGACTGCAAAGCCGCACCCCGAAGGTCTGCAGTCGAAGATCACCTGGGCGTCGGGCTATCCTGCGGTCGCGACCGTGGATCAGAACGGCACCATCACCGCGCACAGAGTCGGTGACTGCCACATCACCGCAACGGCGGACAACGGCGTCAAAAAGACCGTTATGCTGCATGTTATGAGTCCCGCGGACGTGGCGATGATGAAGCAGTTCAAGCACGTCCTCTCCTCCTGCGACAGCCCCCACACCGACATCCCCGCGCGTACCAACAACCTCATCCTCGCCTGCAAAGCGATCGACGGCAAGATCCTGCAGCCGGGCGAAGTCTTCTCCTACAACGAGACCGTCGGAAAGCGCACCGCGGAAAAGGGCTATCAGGCTGCGACCATCTACGTCGGCGGCGGCGAAGCCCCCGGTCTCGGCGGCGGCGTCTGCCAGGTCGCTTCCAATGTGTATATGTGCACCCTGCTTGCCGACCTGCAGGTTCTTTCGCGCAGGGAGCATATGTTCTCCGTCACCTATGTCCCCCCCGGAATGGACGCAACGGTCTACTGGGGCAGTCTGGATTACAAATTCCGCAACACCTTTGCGCATCCCATTTTGATCCGTGCCTCCGTCTCGGACGGCTATGTACATATGCAGTTCCTCAGCACGCATCCGTCGGATGTCACGGTCAAAATGACCTACGAGGTCGTCTCGACCTCGCCCAAGTATAACGTGCAGACCTACAAGCACCGTTACGATGCGGATGGGAAGCTGCTCTCCACCGAGAAATGCGCCTACAGCTCCTACAGCTACCATTCCAAACCCGCTCCCAAGCCCGCGGAAAAGCCTGTCGCGAAGCCTGCGGAAAAGCCCGCAGCGACTCCCGCTGCCAAGCCCACGGTAAAACCCTTCGTTCCGCGCTACGGCGGACGCTGACCGGGACAAACCTCCACCCGCCCGTCGGGTGGAGGTTTTTTACACCGCCGCACGCAAAGGCTCCCTCTGACGAGGGAGCCGGCAAAACCGCAGGTTTTGACTGAGGGAGAGAATATCCAATCTGTGCCGTCCGCGGCACACCACATCTCTTCACTCTTCCCTATTCACTACCGCCGCAGGCGGCCGCACCTTCGTATTGAAAAGCCACAGCTTTATGGTATAATTTTCTTAGACGATCCCCTGCAGATCCATCCCGTTCGTCGGTGTAAAGGAGCTGAGCCTATGCATATTCTGGAAAAGTACCCCGAACTGCTGCCCTACAAAGCGGATACCGACCTGCGCACAGAGCGCTATCTCGCAAAACGCACACAGCTTCTCACAGAGCACGCCACGCTGAAGGAGTTTGCCAACGCACACAAGTACTACGGCTTCCACCGAAAAGACGGCGGCTGGGTCTACCGCGAGTGGGCGCCTGCCGCAGACGCACTCTACCTCACCGGCGACTTCAACAACTGGCATTGGAACGAAACGCCGATGCGCCGCCTTGAAAACGGAAACTGGGAGCTGTTTCTGCCGGGAGATACCCTGCAAAAAGGCAGCCGCGTTATGACGATCGTGGACAACGGCGGCAGTCTGACGCAGCACATCCCCCTCTATGCCCGCAGAGTCACACAGGACTGGCAGACGCAGAGCTGGTGCTGCGAGGTATGGGAGGACGAAGCCTACCCCTGGACGGACGAGGGCTTCTCCTGCAGCGCACCGCCGCTGATCTATGAGGTACATATCGGTATGTCCTGCGAGGACGGACGGATCGCGACCTATCGCGAATTTGCCGACAAGGTCCTGCCCCACGTGTGGGACGCCGGCTACAACACGATCCAGCTGATGGCGATCATGGAGCACCCCTTCTACGGCTCCTTCGGCTATCAGGTCAGCAGCTTCTTTGCCCCCACGAGCCGCTTCGGCTACCCGGAGGAGCTGAAATACCTCGTCAACAAGGCGCACGCGATGGGCATCCGCGTTCTGTTGGACGTCGTGCATTCCCACGCCGTAAAAAACACGCTTGAGGGCATCAACCGCTTCGACGGAACAGATCACCAGTTCTTCCACGCAGGACCCGAGGGCGACCACCCCGCATGGGGAACAAAGCTCTTCAACTACGACAAGCCCGAGGTACTGCATTTCCTGCTCAGCAATCTGAAATACTGGATGGAAGAGTATCATTTCGACGGCTTCCGCTTCGACGGTGTGACCTCGATGCTCTATCACGATCACGGACTGGGCACGGCGTTCACCGACTTGCGTATGTATTTTTCCGTGAACACGGACACGCAGGCGGTCACCTATCTCCAGCTTGCAAACGAGCTGGTGAAGCAGATCGATCCCCACGCCATCACCATAGCCGAGGATATGAGCGGGATGCCCGGGATGTGCGAGCGGATCGAGGACGGCGGGATCGGCTTCGACTACCGCCTCGGCATGAGACTTCCCGACCTCTGGATCAGACTGATCAAGGAACGCCGCGACGAGGACTGGGACCTCGGCAATATCTGGTGGGAGCTGACCAACCGCAACGCCCCCACCGTCGCCTACGCCGAAAGCCACGATCAGGCGCTCGTCGGCGATAAGACCATCATGTTCCGTCTGGCGGACGCGGAGATGTACACGCAGATGCAAAAGGACTGCCATACTCCCGTCATTGACCGCGCCACGGCGCTGCACAAGCTCATCCGTCTGCTGACGATGGCGGCGGGCGGCAGCGGCTATCTGACCTTTATGGGCAACGAATTCGGTCACCCGGAATGGATCGACTTCCCCCGCCCCGGAAACGGAAACAGCTTCCACTATTGCAGAAGACAATGGTCTTTGCTGGAAAACGAAGACCTGAAGTATCGGCAGCTTTACAATTTTGATACCGATATGATCCACACCGCCTCGCGCTTCGGCATCTTCGCGCAGGAATATCCGGAGCTCAAATGGATCCATGAGGAAGACAAGGTGCTTGCCTTCGAGCGCGGCGGACTTGTGTTCGTGTTCAACTTCTCACCGACGCAGAGCTATCGCGGCTACGCCATCCCCGTCACCCTCGGTGTGGATCACGATGTGCTCTTTACAAGCGACGACCTCCGCTACGGCGGCTTCGGCAGGATCGCCCACGATACGCACAGCGCCTTTGTCCCCGGTATGGATGGCAATTTCGTCAAGCTCTACCTTCCCGCCCGAACCTGCCTCGTCTTAAAACCCCAAACCACCTGACAGCCACCGTTTCCAATCGCCCGAAAAAAGCCTCCCACGAAACGCAAAGGAGTATCCCAATGATGAAAAAAATCACCGCGATCCTTTTATCGATATGCCTTCTGCTCGGCTGCACAGCCTGCGCCGATGCGCCCGCGCCCCAAAAGCCGACGCTGCAGAGTGATATCCAATATGTAAAATCGGATGAGCCCTACGAATACGGCAGCGACGCCGTGTATATCGCAAAAGACGCCTCCGGGCAGCTCATTCCCTTTGCGATCGGACCGCTTGACGGCTACAGCTATGTCTGCCTGCCGAACGGCGTCGAATTCACGGTCGAAAAAGTCCCCTATGCCTCCCCCTTCAACGATCTGGGCGAGCGATACAAGTACGACACCTACATTCACGAGATCGCCGCAAGAGAGCTTCTGACCGGCTTTGAGGACGGAAGCTTCCGTCCCGAAAAGGAGCTCACCAGAGCGGAGATGGCGGCAGCCTTTGCAAAGCTCTTCCGCCTTCCGCAAAGCGATTCCCCCTCCTGCTTTGCCGATATCCCGGAGACCCATTGGGCAAAGGCGTATATTATGGCGCTCGTGGATCTTGGCGTGTTTGCAAAGGGCGAGACCTTCCTTCCCGACGAAGCGGTCACCCGCGAACAGCTTGTTGCGATGCTCTTCCGTATGCTTTCCGATATGGGCAGGATCGCACCGGCGGATGACGAAGCGGACTTCTCCAAACAGAAAGATCTGGACGCCGTGTCCGACTACGCGAAGCTCGCCTACAAAGCCCTGACGCAGAGCGGCTATCACCTTCCGGTCGAGCTTGTCGACCACGATTTTATGGACACGGCGGACGACGAGCTGTTCTGGCATCCGCAGAAGCCCGTTACAAGAGCGGAATGCTGCGAATACCTCTATCAGTTCATCCGCACCTTCTTTTACAAGAACGCCCCGGCGATCCGCCGCGAGACCGCTCCCGAACTCGAGATCCCCGTTCTGGACGGCTCGACCTCGACCTACGCGATCACCCAAAACATTTATAACGCCTACTATCAGAACTCCGGCAATCACCCCGATCTGCCGAAATCGCACAGCAAAACGGTCGCATCGTATAAGCGGCTGGTCGACGGCGAGGTCGAAATGATCTTTGTCCCCGATGCGGGCGAAGAGGTCCTGCGGTATGCGGAGGAAAAGAACGTCAAGCTCAAATTCATCCCCATTGCGAATGAGGCGCTCATCTTCTTCACCGGGGCGAAAAACCCCGTCGACAATATCACGGCCGAGCAGCTCCATGATATTTATGTGAACAACGGCATCACCAACTGGAAGCCGCTCGGCGGCGAGGACGCCGTGCTCGCCGCATACTGCAGGAACACCGACAGCGGCAGTCACGCGCAGATGGAGCAGTTCATTCTGAACGGAAAAGAGATCAACGCGGACATCGCGAGAGAGCGTACATCCATTATGATGTCCACCATCCTCACCGAGGTGGATGATCACAACCGAACGCACGACGGAAGCTATGCTCTGGGCTACAGCCTGTACTACTATTATCTGGTCACCTCCTCCGTGCTCGGTCCTCTCGATTTGAAGCTTCTGAGCATCGACGGCGTCGCCCCGACCGAGGAGACGATCTCCGACGGGACGTATCCGTTTACCACGAATTACTACGCGGTCATCCGCGACGGTGAAAACAACCCGAAGGTCGATGCCTTTGCAGAGCTGATGCAGGGCGAATTCGGACAGCTGATCGCCGCCCAAAGCGGACTCGGTGTTAAGCGGGTCTATTGACAAACAGGCTTCCCCATTGTGGGGAAGCCTGTTCCCGTGTAACGGAACAAGAAAAGCCTTCCCCTCCTGTTCCGGCAATACCACCATAGGTATTGCCGTTTCTTTTTGCCAAATTTTATACAGGAACTATGTTGACATTATTTAGACATTAGTATAAAATTGTACTTGTACGAAAGAGAATACAAGGAGATGATTGACCATGCTCAACAGCATCATCAAACGGCATAGCAAAATTACCCCCTTGTCTGACACAGAGAT
>JAFVWG010000202.1 GCA_017501805.1 Oscillospiraceae bacterium | reverse complement strand
TGCACCATCGCGCAGGTACGGCTGACGAGGTTTCCGAGGTCGTTTGCAAGGTCGGTGTTGATCGTGCTGATCAGCAGTTCGTTGGAGAAATTGCCGTCCGAGCCGAAGGGGAACGAGCGCAGCAGGAAGAAGCGCAGCGCATCCACACCGTAGCGTCCGACAAGGATCTGCGGATCGACCACATTGCCCTTGGACTTGGACATCTTGCCGCCGTCGAGCAGCAGCCAGCCGTGTCCGTAGACCTTCTTCGGCAGCGGCTCACCCACGCTCATCAGCATAGCGGGCCAGATGATGGAATGGAAGCGAACGATCTCCTTGCCGACAAAATGTACATCCGCGGGCCAGTATTTTTTCAGATCGTCGTGCGCGTCGTTCAGATAGCCGAGCGCCGTCATATAGTTGAAGAGCGCGTCCACCCACACATAGACCACGTGACCGGGATCAAAATCCACAGGAACGCCCCAGGTGAAGCTGGTACGGCTGACGCACAGGTCTTCCAGACCGGGATCGATGAAGTTCGCGACCATTTCGTTGGCGCGGCTCTTCGGTTCGAGGAAGTCCGTCTCCGTGAGGAGCTTGCGGACCGGCTCTGCGTATTTGCTCAGACGGAAGAAGTAAGCCTCCTCCTCCGCGTCCACGACATCGCGTCCGCAGTCGGGGCACTTGCCGTCCTTGAGCTGGCTCGTCGTCCAGAAGGACTCGCAGGGCGTGCAGTACTTTCCCTTGTACGTTCCCTTGTAAATATCGCCGTTTTCATACATTTTGCGGAAGATCTTCTGCACCGAGGCGACGTGATACGCGTCGGTGGTGCGGATGAAACGGTCGTTGGAGATATTCATCAGCTTCCAGAGGTCGAGGATGCCGTTCCTGCCCGCAACGATCTCGTCGACGAACTGCTGCGGCGTCACGCCCATAGCCTTTGCCTTTTCTTCGATCTTCTGTCCGTGCTCGTCCGTTCCCGTGAGGAACATCACGTCATAGCCGCGCAGACGCTTGTACCGCGCCATCGCGTCGGTCGCGACGGTGCAGTAGGTGTGACCGATATGCAGCTTGTCCGACGGGTAGTAGATCGGTGTAGTAATATAAAATGTATTCTGACCCATGATACGGCCTCCTTCGGGCGCGGCAAACCGCCCCATATTCCTTAAGATTTTAGCACATCTGCGGAACAATGGCAAGCGCAGTATTTTTACAAAATGTTCATCGAAAGTTGACCGGATAGGCTATAATAGAAGATGTATCGGTAAACAAAGGAGGCTTCCGCCGTGGCGAAGACGATCCTGGTCGTCGAAGACGACCGCAATATCAGTCAGCTTTTGCAGATGTATCTGAAAAAAGAGGGGTATGCCGTCCACGCCGCGTTTGACGGCGGCGAGGCTGTGCGGCTCTTTGAGGAGACCGCGCCGGACCTGATTCTGCTCGACCTGATGCTGCCCGTGATGGACGGCATGGGCGTCTGCAGCGAGATCCGCCGCCGGAGCGACGTGCCCATCATTATGCTCACCGCAAAGGGCGAGCTGGAGGATAAAGTCGCCGGACTTCGCAGAGGTGCGGACGACTACATTACAAAACCCTTTGAAATGCCGGAGGTCCTTGCCCGCGTGGAAGCGGTCCTGCGCCGCGGCACGGGAGAGCCCGCTCTGAAGAAAAAGCGGCTGGAGTTCGACCGGCTCATCATCGATATGGACTCGTTCGAGCTCGTTGTGAACGGAAAGAAAGTCGACGCGCCGCCGAAGGAGATGGAGCTTCTGTTCCACCTTGCCTCCTCTCCGAACCGCGTTTTCACCCGCAACCAGCTCCTTGACGAAGTCTGGGGCTTCGATTATTTCGGCGACAGCCGCACCGTGGACGTCCATGTGAAGCGTCTGCGGGAGAAGCTTGAAGGCGTCTCCGAAAAATGGTCGCTCAAAACCGTCTGGAGCGTCGGCTATAAGTTCGAGGTGCTGAGCGAATGAGATCCTCCTTCACACGACAGCTCGTACTGGTCGCTTCGCTGATCCTTCTGACCATCGCGGTGCTGATCTCCGCCGTATATCCGACGATGAGCGGCTATCTGGCGGAGGAAAAACGCCGTACGCTGCAAAGCAGCGCGGAGGCCATCGCCGACCTGACCCGCGCCTACGTCTCGGTGGGCGATCTGCAGGACAGCTGGGATTTCCGTATGAGTATGAGCCTTGCCTCCCGCGTTTCGGACGCGGATACCGTCGTCTGCGACGCGGATGGGCAGGTGCTGGTCTGCACCTGTTCGTCGGTCTCGTGCGAGGAGGTCGGAAAATACGTTCCCGAATCCTATCTGATGACCTTTTCGGAAAATGCCGAGCCGTTTTCCGTCGGAACGCTGAGCGGTCTGTATGAAGATAACCGCTACCTGCAGGGCTGCCGCCTGAACGCGGAGTCCACGGACGCTCTGCTCGGATACATCATCGTCTCCGTCCCTGTTTCGGATACTACGGACTTCCTGCAGGGTCTGTTCCGCATCTTCCTCTATACGGCGGGACTTGTCCTGCTGCTGGCTCTGGCTACTTCTTTCCTGCTCAGCCGCAATTCCGCCAAGCCGATGCGGCAGCTTGCGGACACCGCGCGGCGCTTCGGTCACGGCGATCTGGACGCACGTGCCGAGGTCGGAAACAGCACCATTGAGATGCAGGAGCTGGCTTCCGCCTTCAACGCAATGGCGGACGACCTCAAAACCACCGAGCAGAAGCGTCAGGAATTCATTGCCAACGTCAGCCACGAGCTGAAAACACCCATCACGACGATCTCCGGCTACCTCGACGGGATGCTTGACGGCACGATCCCCTCGGAAGACCACGCGAAGTATATGCAGATCGTCTCCGTAGAGATCAAGCGTCTGAGCCGCCTTGTGCGCAGTATGCTGGATCTCTCCCGCGTTCAGGCAAACGGCACACGCAGCGAACAGCCCGTCGTTTTCGATCTGGGCGAGGCGGTCAGCCAGGTGCTGGTCAGCTTTGAACAGAAGATCAATGCCCGCGGGATCGATGTGCGCGTGGAGCTGCCGGAGCGTCCGCTCCACACGCAGGCCTCCAGGGACTCCATCACGCAGGTCATCTACAATCTCATTGACAACGCGGTAAAATTCTGCGACGAGGGCGGTATGCTGACCGCATCCGTGGCACAGGTCGGCGCAAAGGCACAGGTCACGATCCGCAACACAGGCGCGGAGATCCCGACCGAGGAGCTTCCGCTGATCTTCGACCGCTTCCACAAACTGGACAAGAGCCGCAGCCGCGACCGCGACGGTGTCGGGCTCGGTCTGTATATCGTCAAGACCATCCTCGGCGCGCACGGAGAAGACATCTGGGTGGAAAGCCACGACGGCGTCACCTCCTTCGCCTTCACCCTGCCCGCTGTCAAATGACCTTTTCCGTCGGAAAGGAGCAGGACCTTATGGATTATGAAACAATGGATCGGCAGCCCAATACCGCCGACCGTCCCGCGGAGGAGCCGGGCATCTCTCCGCAGCAAAAAAAGAAGCGCCGCCTGCTGATCTGGGGGATCGCTGTACTTTTGACGCTCCTCATCATCGGCTGCATCGCCTTTCTTCTGCGCGATGTGACCGTGCACATAGAGCGGGACGGCAACTCTTTCTCCCTCGTCGTGGGAAAGAGCAAGCCGGAGCACACGGACGCACAGCATCCCGACTCGGTCGACCCCGCCGCCTACCTCGGCACGGAGCATGAGATCGCCGTTTCGCCTTCCGCGCAGAGCGCCCCGAACACCCCCACCTCCGCGCCGGGCGCGCTGAGCCTGCAGGAGATCTATGCGCGTTCGCAGCCCTCCCTCGTGTCACTTGCCTCCTCCCGTCAGCGCGGCACGGTCTTCAGCACCGCGGTGATCCTTTCGGAGGACGGCTATCTTCTCACCAACGCGAAAAATATCGAACGCGCCGCAAGTCTCTTCGTCACGCTGGAAAGCGGAGAGATGCTTGAGGCCGCGCTTGTTGGCGTCGACGCTTCGACCGACCTCGCCGTTCTGAAGATCGCGGCGGAAAAGCTGACGCCTGCCGTCTTCGGCGACAGCGATGTGCTGCGTGTCGGCGATCTCGCAGTCTCGATCAGCAGTCCGCTCTCCTCCGGGTCAAGCGCCGTTATGACCTACGGGATCATCTCCGCCATCAACCCGCCCATTGTGATCAACGAGCGTGAGATCTCGCTCCTGCGTACCAGCGCCGTCACAGGCAGCCGGAGCGGCGGTCCGATCTTCAACTGCTACGGACAGATCGTCGGTCTGAGCACAACACGGCTGGATCGCGGCTATTCCGCATCGCACAGCGACGGAATGGG
>JAFVWG010000019.1 GCA_017501805.1 Oscillospiraceae bacterium | reverse complement strand
GTAGGTGGTGCGCGGGCGCTTGTAGAACTTGGTGTTGGAGGTCTTTGCAGCGTTGCGGATGACGCCGAAGGACTTGTAAGCCAGCGTGTTCATCGGGTCTTCGGCTTCGCCGTCGAACAGAGCGTTCAGAGCCAGACGGCAGGCGTCCTGACGGCTGAGCTGCTTGCCGGTGACTTCAACGCCGTAGTCGAGATGCTTCGCGTGGAGCTGCTCCGCAACAGCCTTGTCCCAGCCCGCGCCCGCAAAGGCGGAAGCATCGGCGCCGAGGGCGACGAGGAGCATCTTGCCGAACGCATAGCCGGTGAGCTTGCCGTTGGGATCAAACTTGCCGCTGCCGACACCGGAGACGATGCCCTTGGAAGCGCAGTACTCGACGAACTTGTTCGCCCAGTGGGAAGCGGGGACGTCGGTGAAGGTGCTGCCGCCGGCAACCAGAGCGTCCGCGTTTGCATTGCCGAGAGCAACGCAGCAGAGGATCTTCGCAGCCTGGGCACGGGTCAGCGTGTCGTTGGGCTTGAAGTCGCCTTCGGGGAAGCCGGTGACGACCTTGAGATCGGACATGATGTCAACAGCAGAGACGTTCATGAACGAGACGTCCGCGGAGTCCTTGAAGGATGCGGCGCCCACCATCGGAACGGCGGACAGCAGCAGAACTGCGGACAGGAGAAGTGCGATAATTTTTTTCATGGTAATTCCTCCTAGTTTTTTAAGCACAGGGCTTATCTTAACAGTATCACTTTACCAAATCGCGGTGCTTCTGTCAATGAAAATTCTGTGAAAATTACTGAAACGGGGCAGCCATTCGACTGCCCCGTTTTGGTCACTTTGGGAAATGGAAATTACTTCCACATAGCGATGGCGTAGTTGAACTCCGAAATCAGCAGCTTCACTTCATCGCCGATGGCGCCGCCGTTTTCGAGGTAGGTCTTCATACCGCTGTTATCGGTGAGATACGCGGGGAATTTATAGGTCTTGCCGGCGATCGTGACGCCCTTCTTGGCATCGAGCGCTTCGAGTTTGCCGGTGACGGTCTCGCCGCGGAAGAGCTCGACGGGGGTGGTCGGCTTGCTTCTGGACTTACCGGTGGAGTAGGTCAGAATGTAGTTGCCGACGTCGGCCTTGGTGTAATCGTTGGTCTCGACGGTCTTGCCGTTGTCGAACATCACGATGCCCGGAGTCTCCACGGTGCCGTCCTCGCCGATGCTGGGCTCAACGACTTCCATGATCTTCCAGGGGACATACCACAGATGGATGAGGGTGTACTTGCCGGTATCGGCGGCAGGGTAGACCTCCAGACGGACGCCATCCGCGGTGAAACCGAGGACCTTCTTGTTGCCGGTCTTGAAGCGGTTTTCCTTCAGCTTGGAGCCGGTAGCGCCGTTACGGACGGTGACGATCTTGTCGAGCTCGATGATTTCCACGCCCAGAGCATTGACGAGTTCGCCGCCTCTGACCGCTCCGTCTTCCTTAACGTAGGCAGGGGAAGCGGTGACGGTCTTTGCCGTGCCTTCCCAGTAAGCGCCGTCGTCATTGCTGGTGTAGGTGGTACGCGGACGCTTGTAGAACTTGGTGTTGGCGGTCTTTGCAGCGTTGCGGATGACACCGAACGCCTTGTAAGCCAGCGTGTTCATCGGGTCTTCGGCTTCGCCGCAGAACAGAGCGTTCAGAGCCAGACGGCAGGCGTCCTGACGGCTGATCTCCTTGCCGGTGACTTCAACGCCGTAGTCGAGGTGCTTGGCGTGGACCTCTTCCGCAACGGCTTTATCCCAGCCTGCGCCGGAGAACTTAGAAGCGTCGCTGCCGAGAGCGACGAGCAGCATCTTGCCGAAGGCGTGGCCGGTGAGCTTGCCGTTGGGGTCAAATTTGCCGCTGCCAACGCCGGCGACGATGCCCTTGGAAGCGCAGTACTCAACGAACTTGTTCGCCCAGTGGGAAGCGGCAACGTCGGTGAAGGTGCTGCCGCCGGCGGCCAGAGCGTCTGCATTTGCATTGCCGAGCACGACGCAGCAGAGGATCTTCGCAGCCTGCGCACGGGTCAGCGTGTCGTTGGGCTTGAAGTCACCCTCGGGGAAGCCGGCGACGACCTTGAGGTCGGACATAATGTCAACGGCTTCAATGTTCATGAATGTGACGTCCGCGGAGTCCTTGAAGGATGCGGCGCCCACCATCGGAACGGCGGACAGCAGCAGAACTGCGGACAGGAGAAGCGCGATGAGTTTTTTCATAATAAATCCTCCCTGTATGCGGCATAATTGCCAAGTCTATTCTCACTTTAGCAAAGGTCGAAAAAACTGTCAATAGAAAAAAGCAGGTCCGCTTTGCGGACCTGCTTTTTTATTCGGGAAATGCTCAGCGCTTCTTCCACTCGTCGAACTGAGTCATATAGGCCTTCTCTTCTTCGGGGAACTTGCGGAGGGTGTTGATGACTTCGCCGTTGTTGTACTTGCGGGACTCGACATCCTCGCTCGTACCCATAACGGTGACGTTCAGCTGACGATGACGGGCACGGACGTGGTCCCAGTCGATGAAGTAGATGTGGGCGAATTCGCCGCCGTCCAGCTTGCCGTCCTTGATGGTCATGGTCTCGCTGCGGCCGAAGAAGACGCTGCGGAGGTGACCGTCGGTGTTCATCGAGGTGTAGTTGCCCGGCTCATCGACATAGCGGCCGAACTGCGCGTGGACGGGACCGGGATGGCGATACTGATGCTCCTCGGCAAAGTCGGGGATCAGCTTGCGCATGATGTCCAGCAGGTCGTGCTGCAGGTATTCCAGATCGAAGGTGTCGAAGTCGTGGGAGCACTCCTGGACCATGACGGAGCAGGTGGTGTGGTGGGAAGCGATGCAGCAGGTGCCGTTCTTCACGCCGGACTCTTCAACGATCTTCACGATGTCGGTCGTGACGTCGTGGAAGGTGGGGATCCAGCCGCGGGACTGGAGCTCGAGTTCTTTCTGGACAACTTTGAATTCCATGGTAGTACCTCCGTATATTTTAATATTATGTATTCTTATTTCTTGTTTCTGGCGTCGTATGCTTCGCGGACAGCGCGGATCATATCGTCGACCATTTGGTTGCGGGCTTCGCGCGTGGGCAGACCCACGATGCCGCTCGAAGAGCCGGTGGCGTCCGCACCCGCGAAGATGTTGCGGTAGACGTCGTCATAGCACTTGATGCCGGCGCCCTGCAGGACCTGGATCTCGGGATCGACATCCTTGACCGCGCGGGTGGAGGCTTCGACATATTCTTCATCGCTCGCCTTGCCGGTGCCGATCAGCTCGGTCGGTTCCGCGACGACGATGTTGGGCTTGAGGTGTGCGACTGCGGAGGCCTCGGCGATGGAGTCCGCGCAGACGATGGTTGCAAGACCCACTTCGTCGGCACGCTTGATCGACGCCTTGAGCTGGGCGATGGAGACGGGCTTTTCGCAGTGGTTGAGCATAACGCCCTCGGCACCTGCGGCGACCAGCATCTCGGGCAGCACTTCCGCCAGACCGCGGCCGGGCGTGAGAGAGTCCATATGCGGCGCGAAAACGTGCAGGCGCTTGGTGTTTTCCTTCACGCGGCGCAGCTCGACGAGCGGCGTGGTGAAGATGATGTCGACGTCGTACTTCTCGCTGGCCGCGTCCGCTGCCAGAGCGAGGTCGAGGATATCGTCGCCGTAGAGATAGCACTTCGGGCCGATCTCGAAGAACGGCGCTTTGATGGTGCAGTTCTTATACATTCCGTTTCCCTCCATGGTGTATTATTCCATACGCCTTGATTATAGAAAATTCCGTGCCTATTGTCAACCGACGCAATGGGATATTTTTTGCGCTATGCGTTGATTTTTTCCGCGATCCGTACTACAATCTAGGAGAACAGACTGCGAAACGCAGACAGGAGGAAATGAAAATGAAAGCAGAAGCCCTGCGGCAGGCAAAAGAGGCCTATACGATCGAAATGGAATGCATCCGCGAAGAGCTCGAGTATTTTGATGACGAGCAGTTCTCCCGCGCGGTCGAAGCACTCGCCAACGCGCCCCGGATCGGTGCGGCGGGCTGCGGTCACTCCGGCATTATCTGCCAGCACTTCGCACACCTGATGTGCTGCATCGAGCGTCCCGCGAGATTTATTTCCCCGGCGGAAGCCGTGCACGGCGCAACGGGATTCTTGCAGAAGGGCGACGTGATGGTGTTCGCGTCCCGCGGCGGCAAGACGAAAGAGCTGCTGCCGATCGTTGATATCTGCAAGGCGAAGGGCGTGACCATCATCTCCGTGACGGAGAACCTGGAATCCCCGCTCGCACAGCAGGCGGACATCGTGCTCAAGCAGCACGTCAACCGCGAGACCGACAAGTACAACTCTCAGGGCACGACCTCGACCACCGCGCTGTGCGTGATCTTCCACGCGCTGCAGGCCGCGCTCATCGAGGAGACCGGCTACCGCAATGAACAGTTCGCGCTCATCCATCCGGGCGGGGCTGTCGGCGAGAGACTGAACAAGAAATAAGCAAACAAAATGCGAAAGCAGCACGCCGCGGCGTGCTGCTTTTTTCACTTTTTTCGTGAAAAAGCAAGAGAATGGAAAAATTTCAAAAAAAGGGCTTGCATTTGGGAAAAAAGGGGAGTAGAATGGGGCGAATTATGAAAAATGGGGGCATATCCCCATTTGTGAAACAGGAGAGATCACATGGCACAGACGAAAAAAGCGGCCGCCGAGGCGGCGGAACAGACCGTAAAGCAGATTGCCGAAGCGGCGGAGGAAAAGGCTGCAAAGAAGACGTCGAAAAAAACTGCGGCAAAGGCTGAGGAAAAAGCCGCCGCGAAAGAGCCGCTGGATGCGGTCGCGCCGATCACGGAGCTGATCGCAAAGGCCAAGAAGGACGGAACGATCCAGGCCTCCGTCCTGTCTGCAGCGTTGGAAAAACTGGATATTTCTCCCGAAAAGATCGAGCAGATCTACGACACCTTTGACGCGATGGGCATTCAGATCGTCAGCGCGGAGCTGGATATCGACGTGGATGACGAAATGCCGCCGCTGGACACCGTCGAGGAGGAAGAGCTCATCGACCCGGTGGAGCTGGCAGCGGAGTACAATCTGGACGACCCC
>JAFVWG010000201.1 GCA_017501805.1 Oscillospiraceae bacterium | reverse complement strand
TATGCAAGGCGCGTGGCACAGCGTCCGCGCGGAGTGCGTGACAAAAAGCCGATCTGCAGCAGATACGGCTCATAGACGTCCTCAAGTGTGATCGCCTCTTCGCCGATGGTCGCCGCGAGCGTCTCCAGTCCGACAGGACCGCCGCCGTAGTTCTGAATGATGGCACGCAGCATTCTTCTGTCCACCGCGTCGAGTCCGAGTCCGTCGATCTCCAGCTTGCCGAGCGCGTGATCCGCAGCCTCGCGGGTGATCACGCTGTCATACTGCACCTGTGCGAAGTCGCGTACGCGCCGTAAAATGCGGTTTGCGATACGCGGTGTGCCGCGGCTTCGGGAAGCGATCTCCGCCGCGCCTGCCGGGTCGATCTCAATGCCGAGCAAGGCTGCTGAGCGCTTGACGATGCGCGTCAGCTCGTCCCGGGTATAAAGCTCCAGCCGCAGCTGCACGCCAAAGCGGTCACGCAGCGGACCGGAAAGCTGTCCCGCGCGCGTTGTCGCACCGATCAGTGTGAAGTGCGGAAGATCGAGCCGAATGGAGTTTGCCGAAGGTCCTTTTCCCACGATGATATCTATGCTGTAATCCTCCATCGCAGGATAGAGGATCTCTTCCACAGCGCGGTCCAGCCGATGGATCTCATCAATAAAGAGCACATCGCCGTCCGCAAGATTGGTCAGGAGCGCGGCAAGATCGCCCGCCTTTTCGATCGCAGGTCCGGACGTAACGCGGATGGACGAGCCCATCTCGTTTGCGATCACACCCGCCATTGTCGTCTTGCCGAGTCCCGGAGGACCGTAGAGCAAAACGTGGTCGAGCGGTTCCGAGCGGCGCTTCGCCGCCTCGATATAAACGGAGAGGTTGCCCTTCGCCTTTTCCTGTCCGATGTAGTCATCCAGACGCCGCGGGCGCAGGGAAAGCTCCCCCTCATCGTGCGGCGTGATCGATGTCGTGACGATCGGCGCGTCGTAATTCTGTGAAAAATCAATGCTCATACCGACACCTCTACTTGGAATGCATAGCGCGGAGCGCAAGTCGGACGATCTCCTCTACGGGAAGCGCTTCGACATCGATCCCGCGGAGCGCAAGTCCGATCTCGGACGGGCGGAAGCCCAGCGCCGCAAGCGCCTCGGTAGCCTCTGCGGTTTTGCCTGTCTGAGGCGGCACAGCAGCAGCCGTGCCGGAGAAGTCCAGGGTCTGCACACCCTTGCCGATCTTATCCTTCAGTTCCAGAATGACGCGCTGCGCCATTTTCTTTCCGACACCGTTTGCTGCGGAAAGCGCCTTTTCATCCCCCGTCATCACGGCAAGCGTGAGCCGATCCGGCGGAAGCACAGAGAGGATCGCAAGCGCTGCCTTCGGTCCCACGCCGGAGACGCCGAGCAGCAGCTTGAAGCAGTTCTTCTCTTCCCTGCTTGCAAAGCCGAAAATATCGAACGCGTCCTCACGGATATTGCAGTGGGTATACAGCGTCTGTTCGCTGCCGGTCTTCAGTTTGGAAAGCGTCGCGGCCGTCGTATAGCAGGCAAAGCCGACGCCGCCGCAATCGATCACCGCAAGATCTTCTTCGACCGCGGCCACCGTGCCGCGCAGAAAGTAAAACATCTCGTGTCCTCCTACATCCGACTGAGCAGAGAAGTCGCGGAACGCGCGTGGCAGAGCGCCAGCGCGATGGCGTCCGCGGCGTCGTCGGGCTTTGCGACCTCCTGCATATTGAGCAGACGGCGCGTCATATCCATGACCTGCCGTTTCGTCGCCTTGCCGTATCCGCAGACCGCGAGCTTCACCTGCATCGGTGTGTATTCAAAGATCGGGAGCGCGTGCTGCTCCGCAGAGAGAAGAATGACCCCCCGTCCGTGCGAGACGCCGATTCCGGTCGTGACATTGTGTCCAAAGAACAATTCCTCCACCGAAAGCACATCCGGCGCGAGGGCGTCCAAAAGGCGGTTCATATCGTCGTAGATGATGGAAAGCCGCTTCGGGAACGGCTCGTCGGCGGGCGTCGTGATCGTTCCGAACTGCAGCAGGCGGAACGCGCCGCGCTCCGCATCCACAAGCCCAAAGCCAATGGTCGCATAACCGGGATCGATCCCAAGGATCCTCACGCCGAGCCCTCCCTTCCTTGGAACATTTTCTCTATTTTAGCACACTTCGCGAAAAATGCATAGCATTTTTCGTGCAAGGCATAAAAACCCCGCAATGCGGGAAAAACAGCCTCGGGTGATGGTGTTTGCTTTTGACCTATCTTCGCACGGTGGTGCTCTATCTGACGCTGACGATCGTGATCCGCCTGATGGGAAAGCGGCAGCTCGGCGAGATGGAGCCCTCGGAATTTGTCGTTGCCATGCTGATCGCGGATCTCGCCGCAGTACCTATGCAGGATGCCGGTATCCCTCTTTCCGAAGGGATCCTGCCGATCCTCACGATTCTCGCGCTGGAGCTTCTTCTTTCGTGCGGAGCGTTCCGTTTCCTGTGGCTGAGAAAACTGCTCTGCGGCAGTCCTGTCATTCTGATGGAAAACGGAAAGATCCTCTATGAGAATCTTAAAAAGACGCGCATCACCGTGGACGAGCTCATTGAGCACGTCCGCGAGAACGGAACGACAGACCTTTCCACGGTACAATACGCCATTTTGGAAACGAACGGCAACATCTCCACGCTGCTCTACGCAAAAAATGCCCCCGCGGACGCAAAGTCCGCAGGGATCCGCGTTTCGGAAAACGAGCTTCCCGTCGCGGTGATCAGCGACGGAAAGTGGCTTTCGCAGAATCTCGCACTGTGCGGAAGGAGCAGGGCCTGGGTGCGTGAGCGTCTTGCGGCAAACGGCTGTCCGACGCGCGACGTGCTTCTCTTCACCGTGACGTCCTCCGGCAAAACCTATCTTGCAAGAAAGCGGGAAAAGCAATGAAAAAGCTGTGGCTCGCAGTATTTCTGATGGCGGGACTTCTCGCCGTCTCCCTTCTCAGCGCAAAGCAGATCCGCAGCAAGGCCGAGCGGGTCTCCGAACAGCTCGAGCTTGCCCTGCAGGCCGGTGAACGGCTCGACGCCGAAGCCGTCGCACGGCACACGGAAAAAGCCGCCGCCCTTTGGGAAGCACAGGTGCCCTTGCTCGATGCACTGACGCACCATTCCGAGATCGACGGCGTCAGCGGTGCGCTGCGGGAGCTTTCCTATTACACCGGGCTGCGGTATCCCGAAGAATTTCTCTCGCGCTGTGCGCAGCTGCTGCACGAGCTGGAGCATATCCGGGAGCTGTCGCTCCCGCTCCCTCAAAACATCCTGTAATAAGCGCAGAAAACGGCTCTGCATTTGCAGAGCCGTTTGGTTTATTTTTCTTTGAGAAGCTTCGTCAGTTCCGCCATAAAGGTGTTGATGTCGCGGAACTGCCGATAGACGGACGCAAAGCGCACATAGGCGACCTCGTCCAGCTCGCGCAGCTTGTCCATCACCATCTCACCGATCGCCTCGGCGGAAACCTCGCGGTCCAGCGAGTTCTGAACAGCCTGTTCGATCTCATCCGCCGCCTTTTCCAGCGAAGCCATCGAAACGGGACGCTTTTCGCAGGCGCGCAGCATACCGTTGAGGATCTTGTTGCGGTCAAAGGGCTGTCGGCTGTTGTCGCGCTTCACCACGACTGCCGGAAGGCTCTCGACCGTCTCATAGGTCGTAAAGCGTTTCTGGCAGGACAGGCATTCTCTGCGGCGGCGAATGCTGCTGCCGTCCTCGGAATGGCGGGAGTCCACGACCTTACTTTCTTCAAATCCGCAAAATGGGCACTTCATAGCTTTCTGCTCCTTTCGGGCTTGGGAAAGATTCCTTGGAAATTATAGCAGAATGTGTCGCTTTTGTCCACTTTCGTTTTTCTGCCTGATATCGCGCAGCAGCTCCGGATCTATTTATCCATTCCGCAGGCATACGCAGCTTCGATCAATGCGCGGTCGTTTATGACCGTCTCGTAGAAACGGAATCCGCCGGAGAAGTTATACGCCTCATAGCCGTTTCCCTCCAGAACACGACATGCAATGTAGCTGCGCAGACCGCTCTGGCAGATCACATAGACCGGCTTTCCCTTTTCGATCTCATCCAGGCGCTCCCGCAGTTCATCCACCGGGATATTGCGGAAGCCTTCGATATGACCGAAAGCATATTCGCGCACCGTTCTGACGTCCAGCAGCGTGACGCTTTGATCGCGGGGAAGTCCCGCAGCATCTTCCAAATGCCACTGCTTCATCGTCCCGTTGGCAATATTGTCGATCATAAAGCCTGCCATATTCACAGGATCTTTGGCAGAAGAGTACGGCGGAGCATAGGCAAGATCCAAATCTTTCAGCCGAGTCGCTTTCCATCCCGCGCAGATTGCGGTAGCCAGCACATCAATGCGCTTATCCACGCCATCATAGCCCACGATCTGAGCGCCCAACAGGCGGTAGGTTTCTCTCTCAAAGACCACCTTCATCGTCATAAGCCTTCCACCGGGATAATATCCCGCGTGGCTCATGGGGGACAGGATCACCTTGTCCACATCCAGACCGGCTTTTTTCGCGTTGGTCTCGTTGATGCCGGTCGTGGCAGCCGTCATATCAAACACCTTGATAATGCTGCTGCCTTGTGCGCCTGCGTAACGGCTGCTGCCGCCGCAGATATTGTCCGCAATGATCCGACCTTGTTTGTTGGCGGGTCCTGCCAGAGAGATCAGGGCATCCTCTCCGGTGACGCAGTGCTTCACCTGCACCGCATCGCCGGCGGCATAGATATCGGGGACAGACGTCTCCATTTTGTCATTGACGACGATACTCCCCTTGATGCCAAGCTCAAGACCCGCTTCCTTCGCCAGCGTTGTATCCGGGACAACACCGATGGCCAGCACCACCATATCCGCATGAAGAGGCGCACCGTCCTTCAGCAGCACATCCACACCGCCGTCGCGCTCTCCAAATCCCTCCACCGTATGACCAAGCGCCAGCTTAACGCCGTGCTTACGCATCTCACCGTGGATAAATGCTGCCATATCGGCATCAAAAGGATGCATCAGCTGACCGGGACGCTGCACGATCGTCACTTCCATCCCCAGCTC
>JAFVWG010000200.1 GCA_017501805.1 Oscillospiraceae bacterium | reverse complement strand
GTGCTTGCACAGCGCCCGAAGCTGGCGCCGCATATTCCGCAGATGCGGCAGGCGATCGCCGAAGTTCTTGGTGTTCCTGTGAGCCGCGTGAGCGTCAAGGCGACGACCGAGGAAGGGCTCGGATTCACGGGAAGCGGAGAGGGGATCGCGGCGCACGCGGTCTGCCTGCTCACCGGAGCGGAATAACAGATACGCCCCCATACAGAAAAATCGTGAGGTCATAAGACCTCACGATTTCTTTATGCGTTGTTTTGGCGATCAGGCGGTCTGTGCCTTGGTGTTCTTGTTCAGAGCACGGAGCACGAAGAGCGTTGCGATCGTCAGCGCGATGCCGATGGCAAGGCAGATATAGACGTTCTGGATCAGACCTGCCAGGATGTAGTTGACGAAGCAGATCACACCGACGGTGATCGCGTAAGGCAGCTGCGTGGAGACGTGGTTCACGTGGTTGCACATCGCACCTGCGGAAGCCATGATGGTGGTGTCCGAAATGGGCGAGCAGTGGTCGCCGAAGACAGCGCCGGCAAGGCAGGCGGAGATGGCGATGTAGAACAGGGTGGTGTCCGGCGAGAACATAACGGAGACGATGGGGATGAGGATGCCGAACGTGCCCCAGGACGTGCCGGTCGAGAAGCTGAGCACGCAGCCGACCAGGAAGATGATCGCGGGCAGGAACATGAACAGACCGGCAGCCGCGCCGCTCATCAGGTTGCCGATGAAGTACTTTGCACCGAGCAGACCGTTGACAACATTCTTCAGCGCGTTGGCGAGCACGAGGATCGTGATCGCGGGGACCATGTTGATGAAGCCCTGCGGGACGCACTTCATCGAATCCTTGAAGGTGATGACGCCGCGGAGAATGAAGTAGATAATGGTGATGACCAGCGCGAGCAGGGAGCCCCAGGTCAGAGCGACGTAAGCGTCGGTGTTGCCGAAGGCCGTGACGAAGTTGTGGTAGTGCTCGCCGCCGACTTCCCAGAAGCCGCCGACATACAGCAGACCGACAAAGCAGGTGACGATCAGCACGAGCACAGGCAGGATCAGGTCGATCACGCGGCCCTTGTCGCTGGCCTGTTCATTCTTCAGCGCGGTGTCAACGCGGTCGCCCTGCGTGTAGAGGTCGCCGTTGAGCATCGCGTTCATTTCATGCAGCTTCATGGGACCGTAGTCGATCTTCATAATTACCAGACCGATGATAAAGACAAAGGACAGCAGGGAGTAGTAGTTCCAGGGGATCGCGCGGCAGAACAGAGCGATGCCCTTATCGCCCTCGACAACGCCGGTGACGGCGGCTGCCCAGGAGGAGATCGGCGCGATCATGCAGATCGGCGCGGCTGTCGCGTCGATGAGGTAGGCGAGCTTCGCACGGGAGACCTTGTGGCGGTCGGTGATGGGGACCATCACGGAGCCGACGGTCAGGCAGTTGAAGTAGTCGTCGACGAAGATCAGAACGCCGAGAACAAAGGTCGCCAGCATTGCGCCGACGCGGGATTTGATGTTCTTTTCCGCCCAGCGTCCGAACGCGGCGGAGCCGCCGGACTTGTTGATGAGCGAGACCATAATGCCCAGCACAACGAGGAAGATGAAGATGCCCGCGTTATCGGCGAGCGCGGCGATCAGCGCCTGGTTGGTCAGTGCGTCCAGCGCGATGATGGGGTTGCCGTTCGCGTAGAAGAAGCAGCCGAGCAGGATGCCGATGAACAGCGAGGAGTAGACTTCCTTCGTGATGAGCGCCAGAGCGATGGCGACGATCGGCGGGATCAGCGCCCAGAAACTGAACGCCATATAGCTTGTTGACGTAACAACGCCGGTGCTTCCGCATTCGTCACAGCCGTTTCCGCTGCAGTAGGTGCAGGTTGCGGTGCTTGCGGCGGCTTCTTCACCGGCCGCAAAGGCGACAACGGTCAGAAGAGAGGCAACAAGCGCGATCAGAAGAAGCATAACTACGAGTCTTTTTCTTTGCATAAGTTTCCCTCCAAAAAAATAATGAGCCATGACAATGTCATGACCCACAAAAAGACCGTTCGCGCGGCTTCCGTGCTTCATGACAGCTCTCCACTTGCGTGACAGTCTTACGGATGTTTTCCGCAAAACCAGGCTGCGCTTCGCCGGGCAGGTCCGCGCACCTTCGGCAGGCGACCCTTTCTGCCCGCGATGCCGGTCGGTTGGTCGGGCGTACTGATGTCGTCTGCACCTCTGTCATTGCTCTTTGGTCATTATAGGCATTGCGGCATTTTTTGTCAACCCCGGTTGCAAAACTACTGAATGTCGTACGGAACGTCGGAGTTTGTCGGAGCATATGTTGCTGGGGGAGGGAATGTCGATGTTTGACTATTATGTTACCTTTCGTTCCGTCACCTTTGCACAGCGGGCGCAGCAGCTCCTGACGGGAGCACATATACCGAGCTCGATGATGCGTGCTCCGAAAGCAATGAGCAGCAAGGGCTGCGGCTATGCCCTGCGCATCCGCGCTTCCGCGGCGGCACACGCGGCTGCGGTCCTGCAAAGCGGCGGCGTTCCGTACAGCGCCGTCTATCGCCTGCATCCCGACGGTACCGCGGAGGCTGTGATGCTATGATCTATCTGGACAATGGCGCAACGTCGTTTTTGAAACCCGCGGCAGTATGGCGCGCGATGGCGGAAGCCTCGCGTACCTGCGCTTCGCCGGGACGCGGGAGCTATGCCGCGGCAGCGGCGGCGGACGAAGCGATGTACCGCTGCAGAAAATCCGCGGGGGCTCTGTTCGACTGCGAACCGGAGCAGGTCGTGTTTACAATGAACGCAACACATGCGCTCAATATGGCGATCCGCACGCTTGTCAGACCCGGTGGTCGGGCGGTCATTTCCGGCTTTGAACACAACGCAGTCGTGCGGCCGCTGCATCTGCTCGGGGCAAAGGTCACCGTAGCAGGGACAAAGCTGTTTGACCGGGAGCGCGTGCTTTCGGAATTTGATGCCGCCATCCGCCCGGGAACGGATGCGGTGATCTGCACGCACGTTTCCAATGTGTTCGGATTCATCCTGCCGATCGGAGAGATCGCATCGCACTGCCGCGCGCGCGGTGTTCCGCTGATCGTGGATGCATCGCAATCCGCGGGCTGCCTTCCGATCAGTCTGAAGGCGCTCAGTGCGGCGTTTATTGCGATGCCCGGGCACAAGGGGCTTTACGGACCGCAGGGTACGGGGCTGCTGCTCTGCGGAAGACTCCCGGAGCCGATCCTTGCCGGCGGGACGGGAAGTATGTCCCGCCTTCCGTCTATGCCGGATTTCCTGCCCGATCGGGCAGAAGCCGGCACACCGAATGTCACCGGTGTCTGCGGACTGAACGCGGGGCTCTGCTTTGTGCGGGAGCGGACGCCGGAAGGCATCCTCGCGCACGAAAAGCGTGTCTGCGCAAAAATACTTGAGGAGTTGCGGTCTGTGGAGGGGGTCACCCGCTTCGGATCGCTCGACGAACAACAGACGGGCGTTTTCTCGCTCCGCTGCGGAACGGACTGCGAGATCGCGGCACAGCGTCTGGCGGAACGCGGCATTGCGGTTCGCGCGGGTCTGCATTGCGCTCCGCTTGCACACAAGAGTGCGGGCACGCTGGAAAGCGGCACGGTCCGCATTTCTCCAACCGTTTTTACAACGGTGAAGGAGGCGGGGGCGGCAGGGAAACTCCTTGCTCTGCTGCTTGATGAAGAAAGGCGAGGCGAAGCCTGAAAAAAATGTGTCTTTGACTTGCGAAATCCCTCCTGTTAGGATATAATGTTTTTTATATAAAGTAATCTGGGGGGAGAGTACGTGGAAGCTCTGAAAACTTTCTTTCAGTCGATCGCTTATTCCATTCCGAATATCGTGACGGACGGCATCGATATCCTCGTGGTTGCCTTTCTCATATACAAACTGATTGGCGTGCTCCGTGGCTCGGCGGCGATCCGTGTCGCGCTGGGAGTTTTACTGCTGCTGCTTACGACGTGGTTGACTGAGGAACTGCGTCTCAACTCCCTCAACTATATCCTCGACAGAGTGCTGGAGCTGGGACTTGTTGCACTTGTCATTGTATTCCAGCCGGAGCTGCGCCGCTTCCTGCAGCATATGGGAAGCAGAAAACTTGTCGATCTGCTGCAGGGGCGCAGTAAGCGCTCCATCACGGAAGCGGCGGTCGAAAACGTCGTGAACGCCGCCGAGATCCTCTCCCGCGAAAAGGTCGGCGCACTGATCGTCTTCGAGCGGGAAACGCGTCTTGATGAATATTTCAAATACGGAACAACACTCGACGCCCTCGTTTCCGTGCAGCTTCTGCGCAGTCTCTTTTTCCCGAAAGCAGCGCTCCACGACGGCGCTGTGATCATCCGGCAGGGGCGTGCTGCGGTTGCAGCCTGCGTTCTTCCGCTCACGGAAAACACGCATCTGAGCAGCGATCTCGGCACCAGACATCGCGCAGGTATCGGCATCAGCGAGGTGTCGGATGCGCTTGTCGTGATCGTCTCCGAGGAGACCGGCACGATCTCCGTCGCTGTCGGTGGGATGCTCAAACGGCACCTTTCGCCGCAGATGCTGTCCCGAATTCTCAACAAGGAACTTATTAACGACGACAGTGAAAACAATAACGAATTGATGCTGAAGATCAAAAACCTTCTGAATTTGGGGAGGGATCGCAATGAAGAACCGTAAATTATTCGATGTTGCTGTTTCTCTCTTGCTTGCATTTCTCCTTTGGAACTTTGTCAGCTCGGATGAAGACACGAAATATGACTATACGATCGACAATGTTCCGATCGTCTGCTCGAACGAGCAGGAGCTTCAGTCTGAGTACGGACTGATGATCTCCGAACGTACTGCGACCTCCGTCTCGGTGACGTACAATGTTTCCCGCGCGGACATCAAACATCTGCGGCGCTATAAAGATGGCATCAAAGCAGTTGTGGACACCTCGACCTTTACCTCCGAACGCGACTATTCTCCCGGCTACAAGATTCAGCTCCCGCCGGCGCTGCAGGACCGTTCGCTTCAAATTGTAAAAAGAACGCCGTCGACCGTTCGCTTTACGGTGGAGAAGATCGCATCAAAAACCGTCCCGGTCAAGGGCGTGTTTGACGGAACCTTCGCAGCCGGATTTGATGGGGAAGATCCCGTACTTAGCCAGGATTCCGTAACGATCACCGGACCGGCTCCGGCTGTGGAACGTGTGCAGCACGCACTTGCGATCCTGTACGGGGATAAGGTTTCCGAGAGCTTCTCCGAGTCGGTCGCGTTGATGCCTGTGGACGAAAGCGGTGCCGAGGTCAAAGCGTCAAGTATGACGCTCAGCGAAAAAGAGGTCACCGTGACGCTCACCGTTCTGACGGAAAAGGAAGTCCCGCTGAAGCTTGAGATCATTCCGGGCGGCGGCGCGACGGAAGAGAATACGACCGTTACACTTTCCCGGCAGTCCGTAGTGCTCCGTGGTGAGAAGGCGACACTGGACGCGATCACGGAGCTGACTGTCGGTGAGCTTGCGCTGGGAGAACTGGAGCAGAATGCGGAGCAGTCCTTTGAACTGATCCCGCCGGACGGAACGGAGCTTGTCTCGCAGGTCGACGAAGTCACGGCAAAAGTCTCTTTTGAGGGACTGGAAACGCGGAAGGCGACTGTATCGAGCTTCCGGACCGAGCACGTCAATGAAAATACAGATCAAAAGCTCGGTGCGCGCGTACACACCCATTCGCTGAATGTCGTTCTGCGCGGACCCGATGAAAAGCTGACGACAATGGAAGATGTGGAGCTGATCGCCGTTGCAGATCTGACTGCTTACACCACAGCGGGCAGATTTACTGTTCCCGTTACGATCCGCACAACGGATGAAGCGGTCGGAGCGGTAGGAGAGTACAGCATCGAGATCGACCTGTATACGGAAGGATAAATCACGGCAAAAGAGGGATACGCAATGAAAAGTATGACCGGTTACGGCAACGCAACGGAACTGCGCGGCGGAAGAGAGATCACCGCGGAGATCCGCAGCGTAAACAATCGATATCTGGACTGCTCTGTCAAACTGCCCCGCGCATATTCCTTTGTGGAGGAAGCGGCAAAGCAGCTTATCAAGAAGCACATTTCACGCGGCAAGGTCGATGTGTACATCACCGTGATCTCGCGTGAGGGAACAGAGGTTGAGATCTCTGTCAACAGACCTGTGCTGGAAGGCTATCTGACGGCGCTTCGCTCCATCGCGAAGGAGTATGACCTGCGCGACGATATCACCGTCGGCTCACTCGCACGGATGCCGGATGTCTTCCTTGTAGACAAGGCAAATCCCGACGAGGAGCAGATCCAGAAGGATATCCTCGCAGTCCTCGAAGCCGCACTGAACCGCTATGACAAAATGCGGGAGCAGGAGGGCGCCGCCCTTGCTGCCGATCTGCGTGCGAAGGCTGCCGGGATCCTGTCGCTTGTGGAACAGGTCGAGGCAAGAAGCCCCGTCACCCTTGCGGAGTATCGCAAGCGGCTCACGGAGCGGCTGCAGGAGGTCCTTGGTGACAGAAACATCGATGATAGCCGCATCCTGACGGAAGCGGCGATCTACGCGGATAAAATCGCTGTGGATGAAGAGACGGTGCGCCTGCGCAGCCATTTGAATCAGCTCGATCGGATGCTCTCCTCGGAAGAGCCGATCGGAAGAAAGCTGGATTTCCTGATGCAGGAGA
Source organism: Oscillospiraceae bacterium (assembly GCA_017501805.1). GTDB lineage: Bacteria > Bacillota > Clostridia > Oscillospirales > Oscillospiraceae > RGIG3566. The sequence goes on along the minus strand of JAFVWG010000200.1, from coordinate 9,662 downwards.
TGAACCGCGAGACGAACACCATCGGCTCGAAGGGCAACGATCTCGAGCAGGCCAGGACCGTCGTCGAAATGAAGGCGGAGCTGGAGAAGATCCGCGAACAGATCCAGAACATCGAGTGAGGCAGACCGTATGAAACTCATCAACATCGGATTCGGAAATATGATCTCCTCCGACCGTCTGCTTGCGATCGTCAGCCCGGACTCCGCACCGATCAAGCGCCTTGTTCAGGAGGCGAAGGACCGCGGTATGCTGATCGATGCGACCTACGGACGCCGTACCCGCGCCATCGTTGTGATGGACACGGATCACGTGATCCTTTCGGCTGTGCAGCCGGAAACCATCGCGGGACGCGCCGGTGAAAAAGAACAGACGGAGGAGGCGGACAAGCGTGGCTGAAAAAGGAAAACTGATCGTGATCTCCGGCCCATCGGGTGTCGGAAAAAGCACGGTGATCAACGGCGTGATGCGCGAGTATCCCAACCTGCATTTTTCCGTTTCCGCCACGACGCGCCCGATACGCCCCGGTGAAACGGACGGAGTCAATTACTTCTTCGTCTCGCGCGAGCGCTTTGACGAAATGCTGGCAAACGGAGAATTGCTGGAGCACGTGGAGTACGTATCCAACTGCTACGGCACGCCCGAAGCGCCGCTGCAGGCGTCGCTGGACGCCGGTGAAGACATCCTGCTGGATATTGAGCCGGTCGGTGCGCTCAATGTCCGCAGAAAACGTCCGGACGCAACGCTGATTTTCCTGGCGCCGCCGTCTCTGCGCTCCCTGAGGGAACGTCTGGTCGGCAGGGGAGATACCGCCCCCGAACTGATAGAAGACCGCCTTGCCCGCGCCCGCTGGGAGCTGGAACAGGCAGAAAAATATGATTACATTGTCATCAACGACGAAGTGACGAACGCAGTGGGAGAGATCCTCTCCATCCTGCGCGGTGAACCGAATGCGGAACACTGCCGTGCGGCGCTTCGGAGTGCAATACTGAAGGAGGAAACCTAACGTGCTTTATCCACCCATTGCTGATTTGCTGAAAAATGTCGAGAGCAGATATCTGCTCGTCAACGTCGTTGCGCGCCGCGCCAGACAGCTTTCCATTGAGTCGGAGCTCACGCATGAGCCCCTGCCGGAAAAGTCTGTCACCCTGGCGATCCGTGAGGTCGCGAGAGGCGAACTGGTCGCTTCTATGAAGGACGAATATCGCAAATAAGACATACTTACAAGGTGCGGGAGCAACTCCTGCGCCTTGCAAGTCTGTTCCGGGGATTTCTGAAAGGGGCGTAGGATATGATAGCAAGCATCGCGGTCAGCGCAGCTTCTTTTTCTATGGACAAGCCCTTTTCCTACCGTGTGCCGCGCGGAGTAACGCTTCTGCCCGGCGTTCGCGTCAATGTACCATTCGGTCGCGGAAACCGACCGACGGAGGGCATCGTGCTGCAGGTGTTGGAAGGGGACGGAGAGGATCTCAAAGTGATCCGTGACGTTTTGGACGAAGAACCGCTGCTCAGCGAAACGATGCTGCGGCTTGCGGCCTTTATCCGTCAGCGGTATTTCTGCACCTTCTACGATGCTGCCAAGGCGATGCTGCCCGCAGGGCTGTGGTTTCAGGGACGTGAGGTGTTTTCCGTTGCCGATCCCGAGGCGGATCATACGGAAATTGCAAAGAGAAAGCCCTTTGCGGTTGAAGTGATGGATGCGGTCATCGAGATGGACGGCAGCGCGGAATACACAAAGCTCAAAAGCCGATTCCCGGACGAGGAAGCGCTTCGCGATGCGCTGCGCTATCTCACAAGAAAAAAACTCCTTTCCGCACAGACGGACTTTCTGCGCCGTGCGGAGGACAAAACGGAACGTATTCTCTCCCTTGCGGTAAGTGCGGAGGACGCGCGTGACGCGGCGGAGGAACGATCCCGTTCCGCACCTGTTCAGGCGGAAGTGCTGCGCTTTCTTGCTGCGGCGGGAAACGCGTGCAGCCGCGAGGTGCAATACCACACCGGCGCAACGGCAGCAACACTTCGCAGACTGGAAAAGCTCTCGCTGATCCGCTCGTCCGAGCAGGAGGTCTACCGCCGTGTCCGTTTCGACGATGTCGAGCCCGCAGGACCGATGGTTCTCAACAGCGCGCAGCAGTCTGTCTGTGATTCCCTGGAGTCGCAGCTTGATACGCCGGGAAAACCCGCTTTGCTTTACGGTGTGACGGGCAGCGGCAAGACTGCCGTGTACATCAATCTGATCCGTGCCTGCTTAAAGAAGGGGAAAAGCGCTTTGCTGCTTGTTCCCGAAATTGCGCTGACGCCGCAGCTGATGCGGCTTGTCTCCTCGCATTTCGGTGAGCAGACCGCGGTGCTTCACAGCAGCCTTCGCGTGGGGGAACGCTATGACGAGTGGAAGCGCGTCCGCTCCGGCGAGGCAAAGGTCATCGTCGGCACGCGCAGCGCTGTCTTTGCCCCTGCGTGTGACCTCGGGCTGATCATTCTGGACGAGGAGCAGGAGCATACCTATAAATCGCAGAACGCGCCGCGCTACCACGCGAGAGAGGTGGCGATCTGGCGCGGCGTCAAGGAACAGGCGCTTGTCCTTCTCGGTTCCGCAACGCCTTCTGTGGAGAGTATGTACCACGCGAAAAACGGGGAGTATTCTCTGTACCGTCTGACGGAACGCTACAACGGAAAAGAGCTTCCGACGGCAGAGCTTGCGGATATGCGCGGCGAACTGAAAGAGGGCAACGGCGGAAGCCTGAGCCATCGCTTGATCCGAGAACTGAAAGACCGTGCGGAGAAGGGCGAACAGGCGATCCTGTTCCTCAACCGACGCGGAAACAGCCGCTTTCTTGTCTGCGTCGACTGCGGCGATGTGCCGCAGTGTCCGCGCTGCAGTGTAAGCCTGACCTATCACAGTGCAAACAGGCGTCTGATGTGTCACTACTGCGGCTATTCCGAGCCTGTCCAAACGGCCTGTCCCGTCTGCGGCGGACACAGAAAGCCGGTCGGAGCGGGAACACAGCGGGTCGAGCAGGAGCTTGAGAGCAGACTGCCGGACACCGGGATCCTGCGAATAGATGCCGATACCGTTACTGCGGTCAATTCCCACGACGTCATTCTGCAGCGCTTCCGCAAGGAGAAGATCCCCATCCTGCTCGGTACGCAGATGGTGGCAAAGGGACTGGATTTTCCCAATGTTACGCTTGTCGGTGTGCTGGACGCGGATCTGTCCCTGTATGTCGATCACTTCCGCGCGGCGGAAACCACGTTTTCCATGATCACGCAGGTCGTTGGACGCGCGGGACGCGGCGGGACAGAAGGGGCGGCGCTCATTCAGACGATGACGCCCGAAAATAAGATCCTGAAAATGGCTGCCGCACAGGATTACGACGGTTTTTATGATCTTGAGATCAAGATCCGTGAGCTGCGGAATTTCCCGCCGTTCTCCAATCTGCTGCGCGTCTGTTTCTCCGGGAACGAAGAACAGCGTGTGACTGCGGGTGCAATGCTCTTCCGCCGCTGGCTCGAGCAGATGCTTTCCCGGGAAAACATCGAGGCAACGATCCTCGGACCGTCACCTGCGCCGATCGTTAAGATAAACCAGCGGTATTTTTACCATCTGACACTCAACGGAAAGAACACCCCGGAGCTGCGAAAGATCCTTGCGCATCTTCTGCGGGAGTTCGGAAAGAACAAAAGCACACGGGACGTCGCCGCCTATGCGGACGTCGATCCCTACGAATAGGGGAAAAGAACGATGGCATTGAGAATGATTTTAACTGCGGACGAGTCCGTGCTGCATAAACGCTGCCGACCCGTTACCGATTTCGACGAGCGGCTGCACACGCTGCTCGATGATATGGCGGACACACTCTATGAGTCGAACGGCGTCGGTCTTGCCGCGCCGCAGGTCGGTATTCTGCGCCGCGTTGTCGTGATCGACGGAGGCGAAGAGCTTCTGGAGCTCATCAATCCCGAGATCATTGCGACCGAAGGGGAACAGACGGGGCTTGAGGGCTGTCTGAGCGTTCCCGGGAAGTACGGCATTGTTACCCGCCCGATGAAGGCGACGGTGCGCGCACAGGATCGGGACGGCAACTGGTTTGAAGTTGATGGTGAGGAGCTGATGGCGCGTGCATTCTGCCACGAGCTGGATCACCTCGACGGACACATCTATACCGAGGTTGCCGAGCGCATGCTCACCGCAGAGGAACTCGAAGAACTTGCAAACGCACAGGAGGACGAGGAATGAAACTCGTATTTATGGGAACTCCTGAGATCGCGCGCCGATCCCTCAAAGCGATCCACGAGGCTGGACACGAGATCGTCGGCGTCTACACAAAGCAGGATACCCCGAAAAATCGCGGTATGAAGCTCGCGATCTCCGAAGTGAAGGAATATGCGCTGGAAGCGGGACTTCCCATCTATCAGCCTACGACCTTCCGTGACGATGCTGTTGTCGAGGAGCTCCGCGCACTTGAACCCGAGCTGATCGTTGCGGTCGCCTACGGAAAGATCCTGCCGCAGAGCGTGCTGGACATCCCGAAGCACGGCTGCATCAATATGCACGCCAGTGTTCTCCCGGAGCTGCGCGGCGCAGGCCCTGTGCAATGGGCGATCCTGCGCCACTATACCGAGACGGGCGTCAGCGCGATGTTCCTCTCCGCAGGGATGGACGAGGGAGACGTCATCGAGATCCGCAGGACGCCCATCTCGCCTACGGAAACTGCAGAGGAGCTTTTGGCGCGGCTTTCCGATATTGCTGCGGAGCTTGCCTGTGACACGATCCGTGCGATCGAAGAGGGGACGGTCACAAGAACACCGCAGGACCCTGCACGCGCGACCTACGCGCCGATGCTGTCCAAAGAGCTCAGTCCCATCCGCTGGGACGAGCCTGCGCAGTATGTGATCGATCAGATCCGAGGTCTCATTCCGTGGCCTGTGGCAACGGCGGTGCTCGGCGGCACACAGTTCAAGATATACTGCGCCGAGCGGGAGGATGAGAAGACGGACGCCGAGCCCGGAACCATCCTCGAACTGACGAAAAAAGGACTCAAGATCGCCTGTGGAGCGAATGAGGTCGTAACGGTGACCCGGCTCCAGGCTGAGGGCGGCAAGCGTATGAGCGCTGCGGACTACTTCCGCGGCCATCCGCTCCGCATCTGAAGGAGATATGTATGAGCGCCAGAACCACGGCACTGTCCGCGCTGATCGCCTGCCGAAGACAAAACGGGTGGTCGGACGGCGTACTGAAAAGCTATATAGAGCGCGACCGTCTGGATCGGCGGGATGCAGCGCTTGCAAGCCGCCTGTGTTACGGCGTTCTGCAAAACCGTATGCTGCTGGACCACTACCTTAATGCTTGCCTCGATCACGGAATGGCAAAGCTGCAGCCTGTTGTTGCGGATATTTTGCGCCTCGGCGCGTATCAGATCCTCTTTTTGGATCGTGTTCCGAACGCGGCTGCGGTGGACGAAGCGGTGCAGCAGGGGAAAAAATATGCCAATCGTCAGGCGGCGGGACTGATCAACGCCGTGCTTCGTGCGCTTACGCGGAAGGCGGAATCGATCCCGATGCCTGCGTCTCTTGCGCTGCGCTACAGCCACAGCGAGGAGCTTGTCTCTCTGCTTGCGGACTCGATCGGAAGCGAGGAGCTGGAAGCTCTGCTTGCCTGCAACAACGAAGCGCCCGAGGCAACGCTGCAGACAAATCTTCTGCGCGTATCGCAGGAGGAGGCGGCGTCTGCGCTGGAAGCGGAAGGCGTAAAGGTGTCGCGGCATCCGCTGCAGACGGACTGCTTCACCATCGCCGGTGCGGGAAGCCCCGAGCGGCTCAAGGCATTTTGTGACGGACTTGTCTATGTGCAGGATCCCGCGGCGAAGCTGACCGTTGACGCTGCCGACCCGAAACCGGGACAGCGTGTTCTGGACTGCTGCGGCGCACCGGGCGGAAAAAGCATTGCCGCGGCGATCGCGATGCGCGACAGCGGCGAAATCCATTGCTGCGATCTGCACGAGGGAAAACTGCGTCTCGTGCGAGAAAGTGCCGACCGGCTCGGCATCCATATCATCCAAACCTTTGCCCGTGATGCCCGCAATACCCCCGAAGAGCTCGACGGGCAGTTTGATCTGGTGATCTGCGACGCACCCTGCTCGGGTCTCGGCGTTATCCGTAAAAAGCCGGACATCCGCTATAAGGATTTGAAAGAGACGGAGAAGCTGCCTGCGCTGCAGCGTGCAATTCTCGATCGGGTCAGCCGCTGTGTAAGGCCCGGCGGAATCCTCCTCTACAGCACCTGCACCATACTCAAACGCGAAAACGAGCAGGTCGTGCAGGCGTTTTTGAAGGATCATCCCGAATTTTCATCGGAGGACTTTTCCCTTTGCGGCGGGGTGAGATCGGAGAGCGGTATGCTCACACTGCTGCCGCATCGGCATCATACAGACGGCTTTTTTATCGCAAAAATGAGGAGACGCGCATGAGAGAGGATATCAAATCCCTGACCCTTGAAGAACTTGAACAGAGACTGCAGACCCTCGGAGAGCCGAAGTTCCGTGCGAAACAGATCTTCAAGTGGCTGCACGGCGGTACGGAGCGCTTTGCGGATATGACAAATCTTTCCAATGCGCTTCGCGAGCGGCTTGACGAGACCTTTGAGATCACAGTACCGAAAATCGTGCGCAAGCAGGTTTCGAAGCTGGACGGTACGATCAAGTACCTTTGGCAGCTTGCGGACGGCAACTGTGTCGAGTCGGTTCTGATGCAGTATCACCACGGCTGCTCCATCTGCCTTTCTTCGGAGGTCGGATGCGCGATGGGGTGCAAATTCTGCGCTTCGACGATCGGTGGGCTGGTGCGCCGTCTCGCGCCGTCGGAGATGCTGGATCAGATCCTGTTCGCGGAGAAGGATTCCGGGCTGACAATTTCAAACGTCGTCCTGATGGGCATCGGAGAGCCTTTGGATAACTTTGACAATGTGCTGAAATTTTTGGAACTGCTCAACCATCCGAACGGAAGAAACCTCGGAATGCGTCACGTCAGTCTGTCCACCTGCGGCATTGTGCCGAAGATCCTGGAGCTGGCGGAGCGCAGGCTTCAGCTCACGCTTTCCGTTTCGCTTCACAGTCCGGACGATGAGAGCAGAAGTGCCATTATGCCGATCAACAAGGCATATCCTGTAGACGAACTGCTCGACGCCTGTCGGAAGTATTTTTCGCTCACGGGACGGCGCGTCAGTTTTGAATATACAATGATCGACGGAGTCAGCGATCACGAAGCGCAGGCGAAGCTGCTGGCTGAAAAGCTCGGCGGTATGGCGGCGCACGTCAATCTGATCCCGCTGAATGCCGTCACGGAGACTGGTCTTCGCGCCAGCACGCGTGAAGCGATCCGCCGTTTTCAGACGATCCTTGAGGAACACGGCGTTACGGCAACAGTCCGGCGTACGCTCGGCAGCGATATTGACGCATCCTGCGGTCAGCTTCGCCGTGCATACGAGAAGAAAGAGGAGGGAGCGCCATGCGGGCATGGGGCATAACGGACGTCGGAATGGTACGTTCGGAGAACCAGGATACCTATGCGATCGAACAGCTTGAAGGCGGGGCGGTCGCGGCGGTTGTTTGCGACGGTATGGGCGGAGCACGCTCCGGCTCGATCGCAAGCCATCTGGCGACAAATGTCTTTCTCGGCGAGGTCGTTCGCTCCTGGAAGGCAAAGCTTTCTGAGAAAAAGATAGAGGAGCTTCTCCGTGAAGCGCTTCGGATGGCGAACACCGCAGTCTACGATCAATCCTGTGAATCCGAAGAGTTCCGCGGTATGGGTACAACGCTTGTCGCGACGATCGTGACGCCGCAGAAGGCATATATGATCAATGTCGGAGACAGCCGTGCGTATCATATCTGTGCGGAGGGGATCCGCTGCATCACAATGGATCATTCCTTTGTGCAGATGATGGTCCAGCGCGGTGAACTGACCGAAGAGCAGGCAAAAAATCATCCGCAGAAGAATCTGATCACACGCGCCATCGGCACGGAGCCGGAGGTGGAGGGGGATATTTATCAAATCCCGTTTGCGGAGGAGGATAATATCATACTCTGTTCGGACGGCGTTTCCAACCAGATGGCAGATCAGGAGATCCTGTTCGAGGTCCTGCACGGTGTGCAGAAGGAGGACTGCTGTCAGCGGCTTCTGGAGATCGCAAAGCAGCGCGGTGCGCCCGATAACGCAACGATCGTTCTTGTCGGCGGTTAGCACGGCACAACGGTGACGTCTGCCGATAAAGACGGATACTTCAAAGGGGTTGAAATTTCTATGGATCGTTACATAGGAATGCATTTGGATAACCGATACGAGATCCTTGAGGTCATCGGACGCGGCGGTATGGCGGTCGTGTACAAAGCAACCTGCCATCGTCTGAACCGTCCTGTCGCGGTGAAGATCCTGAAAGATGAATATTCCCGCGATGCCGAGTTCCGCCGCAGATTCCACGCGGAATCACAGGCTGTCGCAATGCTCTCTCATCCGAATATCGTCAATGTCTATGATGTTTCCCATACGGACGACTGCGACTATATCGTGATGGAACTGATCGAAGGGATCACGCTCAAGCAGTATCTGGAACAGAAGGGGACGCTCACCTGGCGCGAGGTCCTGCATTTTGCACCGCAGATCTGCAAGGCGATCGAACATGCGCACAACAAGGGCGTCATTCATCGCGATATCAAGCCGCACAACGTTATGGTTCTGAAGGACGGAAGCGTCAAGGTCGCGGACTTCGGCATCGCGCGTATGACCTCTGCGCAGAACACGCTGACGCGCGAGGCGCTCGGCTCGGTGCACTATATCTCGCCGGAACAGGCGAAGGGCGGAAAAGTGGACTGCAGAACGGACCTTTATTCGCTCGGCGTCGTGATGTACGAGATGCTTGCGGGAAAACCTCCGTTTGACGGGGAGACCCCCGTATCTGTCGCGATCCAGCATATCCATTCCACACCCACGGCGCTGCGCTCGATCAATCCATCGATCCCGGAGGGGCTGGAGCAGATCGTTATGCGCGCGATGCGGGCAGACCCGAATGCACGCTATCAGAATGCAACGCAGATGGTGGAGGATCTGGAGAAATTCCGTCAGGATCCCGCCGTACTCTTTGAGGACTCGAAGCAGGAGCGTGCACCGGCAGAAGAAGAACCTGCGCGAAAGGCCGAGCCGATCCGAAGCGCAGAGAAAAAGAAAAATAAAAAAATCAACGGCACGACGATCCTTGCGGGCGTGCTTGGTGTTCTGCTGGCTGTGACCGGTCTTGCGGCGCTGATCGTCTCGATTTTCAACGATGATGAGATCCGCGTTCCGGACCTGCGTGAAACGTCTGTAGATACACTGGAGAGACTTTACGGCGACCGCTTTAAGTTCGAGGTGACGGAATGGGTCTTTGATGATACGATCCCGTACGGATTTATTGTCAGTCAGGATCCCAAGCCCAAGACCTCGGTCAAGGCCGACTCGACGATTTCCGTTACCGCCTCGCTCGGCGTTCAGAAAATGTCCATGCCGAATCTTGTGAATTATTCGGTTATCGACGCACAGACCATTCTCAGCAGTTTCGATGTGCAGGTTTCCGTCACTTATGAAGAGAGCGATATTTATGTGCAGGATTATGTGATCCGCACATCACCCGTCTACGG
>JAFVWG010000199.1 GCA_017501805.1 Oscillospiraceae bacterium | reverse complement strand
TGCACGGGAAGACCCTTATCGTAGTATGCCCATGTCGCAGCAACGATCGCGTCCTGCTTCTCTTTCAGCGTAAGAGCGGACGCGGGAGCACTCATCACGGGCAGAAGTCCCACAAAGAGCGCCAGCGTCAGCAGAAGACTGCCGACACGGGTGGCAATTTTTTTCATGTTCATCATCCTTTTCTTGGTCTCGCGCCGGATTTTTTTCGGCACGGCGTGGGGAAAGCATAGTCCCTTCGCTTCATTCTACTGTTCAACGGGATTTTTGTCAATTCCCATTTGCCTCCGCAGTACAGAATAAGCCTTCCCCTATGGGGAAGGTGGCATTTGCGCAGCAAATGACGGAAGAGGTCCCCGCCCGCAGGCGTATCCAATCGTTCCGCTTTGCGGAACACCACAATTTCTCATTTCTCATTTCTCATTTTTCTTCTCCGCAGCAGCGTCAGCGCGGGGAGCAGGATCGTCACGGCAGAAGCGGGAAGAAATGCCTCGGTACAGAATGTGACCGGTGCGATCGCGCCGGGGATCGCCGCAAGACAGGCGGCAGCGGCGCAGCGGTCGGGGTCTCTTCCCATCGCACCGCAGATCGCACCGACGGAAAGCCCCAAAAGGCAGATGCAGCCGAACCACCCGATCACAAATGCCACGGAGACGAGCGGCTCGATGCGCTGCGCGACCGAGAGCACCTCCACACTTTTTGCCATCTGATAGAAGCTTCCGCGGCTGCCGGGAACGGCGGCGCAGAACGCTGCAGCGGCTGCGGGAAGGATCGCCAGCGCACAGAGCCAGCCGCCGGGGGTCTGTTCCTCCGTCTGTCCCTCGGCAAGGAACAGCCCGCACCCCGGCAGCAGCAGAACGCCGAGCGCGGCGGGCGAAGCGAGGTGCACCGGCTGTAAAAGCCGCCGCAGATGCACATCCGGCAGCGCGAAGAAAAACACGCAGATGAGCAACGCGGCAAGAAACAAAAAGAGCACGCCGCAGGCGCGGACAACAGCATCCCGTCCCCTTCGGCATGCCCAGGCGCAGACCGCCAGCAGCACGAGCGGCGTAAACGGCTGCGTCTGCGTATCGGGAAACGCGGCGGAAACGCCGGAGGCAAGCCCATTGAGCAGCAGGATCAGAAGTGCGCTCTGCGCCGCAAGCAGGATTTTTCCCGCACGGCTTCCCCAAACTTCCAAAATCACCTCGGAAAGCCCCGGTCTGCCGCAGCTCCGCCAAAGCGCAAGAAAGCCCATAAGCGCCAGCGCGCAGAGCGCACCGCCAAGCAGCGCCGTGTACCACGCAAGCCCGCAGAGAAAGCACAGCGCGGGCGCCAGGACTGCGAGCAGGCAGAAGGCGCAAAGCTGCCTGCCGGAAAGCCGCCGCCTCACGCTTCTTCCTCCATGATCCAGCCGCTCCCGGAGGGCAGCAGCGTCGGAAGCGCTTCAAGCGGCTTGCCGTCCTCCAGTTCGCCGAGCGTCACGAGCGATCGGTGTCCGCGCAAAAACCTCGCCAGCGTCTGCGGATCATCCGGCGGGACCGCGGCGCAGCAGACCGAGGTTGCGGGACGCAGTCCGCAGTCCAGCAGCTCCTCCGCGTCGGGAAGCGTATTGACGCACACAAGATAGTCCACCGTGTCCAGCAAAAGTCTTCCGGGCGCGGTCATCGCAAGCTCCCGCAGAGCCGTGGGCACGTTCTCGGCGGACGCCGTGATCCCGCCGTCCGCGCGGATGCGAACCCCGGAGCGCGTCTGCTCCACACAGAGCAGCTCCACGGGGCAGAAATCCGAAATATCGCCGCTCTCAAACGGAACAAGACCGAAAAAGCCCGCTGCGGCGACCGCCGCGGCAAGCATTGCCATAGCTTTCATACCTTTCACCTCTGATTGCGCAGATCCCGCGGGCGGAAGATCCACGGTCTGTGTTTTTGCTCCGCCATACGGCGGCGCAGGAGCACGCCCCCGGTGGACACCCCGGAAAACGGCGACAGATACGGCACGCCGAGCGAAGTGAGCGCACCGAGATGCACGGTCAGGCAGATCCCTCCGAGCGTCAGTCCGAACAGTCCCGCGATCGCCGCGCAGACCGTCAGAAAAAAGCGCCACGCGCGCACAGCGCCGGACAGATCCTGCCCGGGCAGGGCAAAGCCGCAGATCCCCGCCACCGAGACAACGATCAGCGCCGCGGGCGAGATCAGCCGTGCCTCGACCGCCGCCGTGCCGACGACCAGACCGCCGATGATGGACACGCTCTGCCCAATGGACTGCGGCAGATGCAATCCCGCCTCCTGCAGCAGCTCAAAGGAAACAAGCAGCCCCAGCACCTCCGCGACCGTGGCAAACGGCACCTGCTCCTTGCTTTGAATGATGGCGCGCAGCAGACGGATGGGGATCATCTCGGGGTAAAACTGCGCCATCGCAACGTAGAGCGCGGGCAGCAGCAGCGAGATCAGCAGCGCCGCGTAGCGGATCATCCGCCGCGCCGACGCGGTCACATAGTCCGTTGACTGATCCTCCGCCGCGGTCATCATCACGCCGATGTTCACGGGCAGCAGATACCCAAGCGGCAGCCCGTCCACAAGCAGTCCCACCTGTCCGTGCAGCAGCCCCTGACAGAAGCGGTCCGTCCGCTCCGTGTACTGCAGCAGCGGAAACGCGGTCGCCCGCGATCCGGTCAGATACTCCTCCACCGCGGCGGGAAAGAGCAGTCCGTCAATGTCGATCTCACCGATCCGCCGCATTACGGCCTGTATCAGCTCCGGGTCCGTCAGTCCCCGTATGGAAAGCACGCTGACCATCGTTCCGCTGCGCCGACCGACGGTCGTTTCCCGCAACTCCAGCTCCGTCGTGTGGAGATGGGTGCGGACAAGACTCGTGTTGATGCGCAGGGTCTCGGTAAAAGCGTCCTTTGCGCCCTTGACCGTGTTTTCGACATCCGGCGGCGCGGGTCCGCGCTTCACGCCGGACCTCGCCTCACAGGCAAGCGCCGCGTCCAGTCCGGGAAAGACCACCGCGCAGAAGCCGTTCGCAAGCTTTTCGCAGACTTCGTCGGCATCCCTGCACGGTATGCACACAACGCTGCAGATCACGCGCTCTGCGCAGTTCCGATAGAGCTCCTTCTCCGTCTGCGGCGCTTCCGCGCGCAGAAGCGGCTCAATGAGAAAACGTGAAATATCCGCCGCTGCGGTCAGCCCCTCCAGGAAATACATCCGCAGCCGAAATTTTCCGACCGCCAGATCCCGCACGACCAGATCCGCAGCGTTTGCAAAATGCGCCCTGATGCGCTCCTCGAGCATCCGATCACCTCATGGAAATTCTGCCCGTTTTGTCCCAAAATCATACGCCGCCCCCTTGCCTCTCCCTATGGGTACGCGCAGCGTGCGCCGCGGTAGTGAATGATATGCCGGTGGCATATCAGAGCCGCGGCGGGACCGAGCCGCAGCGAGACGGTGTCCGAGCATCGCGAGGACGGAGAGGGCAAATCGCACTCACGCAAGCTATGCCCTCTCAGTCAGCTGCGCTGACAGCTCTCCCATAGGGAGAGCCAAGACAGCGGACGAGCAATGCTCGTCCCTACGACACAGCCGCAGAATTTCTCCGCAGCAATTCCGATCCGCCGCCGCAGGCGGTCACTAGCCTCCCCCGTGTAGGGGGAGGTGGCATTTGCGCAGCAAATGACGGAGGGGTTGTCACTCTCACCCCGCAGATCAAACAGCAATCCCTCAGTCAAAACCGCACCATAGGCTCCTGCGGCAGCAAAAAATGCCCTCCCGTTCGGGAGAGCATTTTTATAAATGGTATCAGCAGATCGGCAGTTCGTTTTCTTCTCCGACCAGCGTCAACTCGAAGAAATAATCCCGCGCCGACAGACCGTAGACCAGCGTTGCGTCCACGACTTCGTGCAGCGCCGCATTTCCCGGATTCTTTGCGTAAACTCTCGCGCAGTAGCCCGCAATGGAGTCCGTGACCTTTGCGAT
>JAFVWG010000198.1 GCA_017501805.1 Oscillospiraceae bacterium | reverse complement strand
TTGATTCTCAGCACCGTCCCCACCCGCAAGGGTGGGGCGGTAAAGAAAGGGCACAGGCAACTGTACCCTTTCTTTGCCAAAGGGGCAATATCCACGGCGCACGCTACGCGTACCCGGAGGGGAAGGCATTTGCTCTGCGAGCCGCACTCGTAGGGGCGATTAGCAGTCGCCCGGGAAGAAAACCCGCCTCCCCCTGCACGGGGAGACGATAGAGAGAACTGTGAAGAGGGGCGTTGTTCCGCAAAGCGGAACGGATCAAATGGACAATCCCTCCGGCGCTTTGCGCCAGCTCCCTTTACACAAGGGAGCCTTTGGGCTGTGCGGCACTTGCGAAACAGCCTTTTATCCGGAATATTTTCACGAGGACCGCCGGGAACAGACGGGCGTGTTGATTTTATATATCCATTCCTATGAACATACATAAGGAGAGAATACGATGAACAAGAACAAACAAGCACTTCTTCATAGCGTTGTGGCGATGCTTCTTTGCATCTCCATGCTGATCGGCGCAACCTTCGCGTGGTTCACCGACAGCGTGGTATCCGGCGCGAACGTGATCAGCACCGGCACGCTGAAGATCGGTCTGTATCACACCAACGCGGCGGTGACTTCGGAGACCGAGGTCACCAACGAGACCAAGGACCTGTTCGAGGTGGAGCTCTGGGAGCCCGGCGTGGCGACCTGGGAGAACTTCACCGTCAAGAACGAGGGCAGCCTGTGGCTGAAGTATCAGCTCGGTCTGAACGCTCTGGACGTGAACTATGTTGAGAAGAACGGCACCCGCTACTACCTCGCCGAGGTGCTGAAGGCGGGCGTAGTCCCCGGCGGCGTGCTGGACAGCAATGCCGACGGCACGATCACCCGCGAAGAGGCGATCGGTCAGGTCACCGATTGGGTCGCTCTGAACGACGTGATGGAAAAGGGCGAGCTCGCTCCCGAGGGTGAGCCGGATTCCACCATCGCATACGGCGTTGTCATCCGCTGGGAGCCCGGCGCGAACGACAACAACCTGAACGTCAACAACGGAAACACCACCTCCGACGGCAACCCGCTGACCGTGGATCTCGGCGTGACCCTCGCCGCCACGCAGCAGAGCCGCGAAGAGGACAGCTTCGGTCCCGACTACGACACGCCCGCCGAATTCCCCGAGCTGGAGCTGCCCGTTAAGGTCACCGTGACCGTGCCCAACGACGGCTCCGTCACCACCGAGGCTGTGACGATGGTCGGACGCGCTGTGACCGCCACCGTGCCCGCGGGCGTGAAGCTGCAGAGCGGCAAGGAAGCTCTGACCCTGACCGTTACCGAGAAGGAAAGCTCTCAGGCGAATATCACCACCGGCGCGACCGAGGATCTGGTCTCGCTGGACGTACATATCGACGGCGTTGACGCGGCGAACGACAAGGCGATCATCGTCGACCTCGGCCCCGTTATGCCGAAGTATCTGAACATCGGCAACTACCGCCTCTACCACGTGGAGAACGGTGCGACCACGCAGATGACGGCGGTCGCGACCCTCGCCGAGGTGGACGCGCACAACGAGTTCTACTACGACCTGAACACCGGCAGCCTGACCGTCGCGATGGCGACCTTCTCCGAGGTTGCGCTGGTCGCGGATACTGTGAACCCGTGGGGCGGTGAATACGACTATAGTTGGTATACCGACAAGAACTCTCCGTACTCCATCGCCAACGCCGACCAGCTCGCAGCGTTCGGCGCGATCGTGGGCGGTATGGCAAAGGACAAGGACGGAAACTATATTGTAACCAACACCGAAGACCATACGGACAGCTTTAAGGGCAAGACCGTCAACCTGATCGCGGATATCAATCTGGGCGATGCGGAAAGCGAGAACAAAGCAGATCTTATTTTCTACCCCATCGGCTATTACAACAGCAACAAGGATTATAAAAAGGTTTCCGGCGGCTCTGTGACCAGCAGCGTCAGCTCCTTCGAGGGTACGTTTGACGGTCAGGGACATACCGTTGCCAACTTCTATCAGAATACGTGGGAGATGTTCGGCGACTACAACGACGGCTATTCCGGCACTCCCAACCACTACAAGGACGCGATGGGTCTGTTCGGCTATGTGTACGGCGGCACGGTCAAGAATCTGACCGTGGATCACTTCTCCTCCGACGGCGAGTTCACCCCCACCGGCGTCATCGCCGCGTATGCGGACGGCAACGCTGCCTTTGAGAACATCGCCATTACCAACTGCAACCCCCGCGTGTACAACACGGGCAACGGCGGCATCATCGGCATCGCGGGCGACACCTCTGCGGCGAACGATGACCACATCACGCTCAAGAACATCACCGTGGACAACTCCAACAAGATCTCCGCTCTGTGGGGTTCCTGGGACGTCGCCTGCGGCGGTCTGGTCGGCATGTACCGCGGCAATGTGGACGCTAACGGCAACGCCACCGGCGACACCATCAGCTTTGAAAACTGCCATGTTTCCGCGATCATCGACGTCTACAACGACGTCTGCGCGAACTACCAGTACTACGCATACCGCTACGCCGGTATGATCATCGGCTCCGTGCGCCACAATACCAAGAATGCAGAGGGCAAGACCATCCCCAATATGACGGGTATCTCCGCCACGGGCTGCACCGTCAACTACGGCGACTGGAACGATTACTACTACTGCGAGTTCGAGAAGAACACCATGGCGTCCTACTCCGAGGACTACCAGTTCAGCCGCGTTCCCCATAGCGAGCTGGACTTCACCGACGCCAACGGCAACGGCGTGGTCGACGCGAGCGAGAGAGCTTCCGTCACCGGCTGCAAGCACACCCATACTGCCGAGGAGAACCATCAGGCGATCTATCTGCCCTTCCATCAGCTCTTCACCGGCTACAGCTGGGGCGTGAGCAGCATCGGTCTGGAGAAGTACAGCGGCATTGTGACCGACCTTGGCATCACCGAGGGCGATCAGGAAGAATCTGTGGTGAAGTTTAAAGTAAATCCTGATTTTAAGGAGCTCAGCGGAAATACAGTCGAAATTAGTGAGCTGTTTGCTGCGGTTGATTCGCCCAAGGTCCCGGTAAACGATTCTGCGGTACAGGTCGCGGTTTCTGCGATGAATAATAGCGGCATCACCGCAAAATATGAGGCGAATGCAGATAATTGGACGCAGGGCACGCTGACCTTTGCCAAAATTGAAGGTATGTGCAGCGTTACGATCCAGGACTACAATTTCTGCAAGCCGACTACTGTGATTCTGCAAGACGGAAAACTGTATTCGCTGTTTAACTCCAAATTCACGGGCGATTTCCTGTACCGTGTGGGCAACACAGGTACGGTTTCTCTCGGGACCCTGTTTGCAGAAAACGGCATTCAGATCGAAGATTCCGCTGTAAAGGTGACCGTCAGCAATGTGACCGGCACCGCTTCCGGAAATTATACGTCCAATGCTACATGGGAGAATGGTACCATTCAGTTCTCCGGCACCGGCGTGGTCAAGGTCACCATTCAGGACGAGACCTATTGCAATATTACTGAGCTGAATCTGGAAGTCGTGGATGCGAAGAATGCTACCGGTGCGACCAATGCAACGGAGAATAACGTGGTTCTGCTGAATGACTGCGGCTTCAGTTCTTTGGAAGTCTCCGGCGGATATTCGCTGTATGGAAACGGATTCACAATGACCTGTGCAAGTGACTCGGTTGCCGTTGACAGAACCTATAGCTTTGTTTCTTTGAAGAACGGTACACTGGACAATGTGCAGATCGTTGTGCCCAACTTCTCTCACGCGATTTTGTATGATAGCAATAAGAAAGAGAACGGGAATCCGTATAGCACAGAAAACGGCAGGACGAGATACGGCAACATCAGAAGTGCTGTCATAATGGAAGGAAACAGCAAAATTATCAACTCCTATGTTTCCGGCGGTCGAGCGGCAGTATATGCTGTGAGCGGAAAACCTGTGATTGAAAACTCCACCATCAAGGGCGGCGCAGCAGCGAATATCCATGTGGAGCAGAGCAGTGATCTCACGCTTAGGAATATTACCCTGATTCAAAAACCCACGAAGGCGAACGTGAACGACCCTTCGAAGACTGTTATGGGACTTAGTGTTGCAGTAGTTTGTGACAGTAGCGGCAATGGTGCACCGATCACATTGGAGGGAGACCTGCACCAATATGCTTGGGCGCATGAAGGCTATACGCAGTATGTTCCTGAGGCCGGTCAGAGTGCTGTAGAAAGCGCGTTAAGCAAAACGGATTTTATTCATCAAATTGCTTACGAGGACGGCACAACAAAGGACTCTGTCAATCTTGGCTTTGTGTTTATGCCGCAGGAGCCGCTTGGATCAGCATCTGCGAATAGCATGAACGATAGACGCTCTGATGCGGAAAAGACAAAGATGCCTTATGCAGTTGCAGACATTACCGGAGTTAAGATTTATACTTACAAAAACACCAATGGAACTGATGCTGGAGTGGGAACAGAACCGGGGTATGCACCCGGTACACAGAGCGCAACTCTGCCGACCATCAGCTTTGCCGATGTGAACGAGAACCGTATTTTCACAACGGCGTATGATGAAACAAAGGGATGGACAGCTACTTTGAAGGTTGACGTGGATGCGGGTGCGTACACATTCAACTTTGATAAGCTGCTGGCGCAGAAAAACGGACAGAATCTCTCTTATACCGTTGAAAAGACAGATGGAACGGCAGTGAATAAGGATACTCCGATTACATTGAATACTTCTGTTACTTATGAATATGTTTTGAAGATCACAGACAATCAAATCTATAACGCCGATGGGTCGCTTTCCGATAAATCGGTAACGCATACGTATCGCTTTGAACTCCTTGCAACAAAAACAAGTCTTCCCGCTCCCACATGGACGAGCAAAGAATTAAACGGTACCCCCTATATTGTTGTGGATAGCAAGGATGGCGACTGGAACTGCGCTGTGCCGGTTCTGGACGGTTTGAAGGTGAAATACTGGAGTAAGAAGCAAAACAAGGAAGTCGAGCTTGATTTGGCTAACGTTGTCAGCGCAGCCGGATTGAGAAAAGGTCTGCAAAACAATAGCAATAATACCATTACGATCACGGTGGCTGACGAGTACACTTTGACGGTCACGACCACGGGGTTCAAGACCAACGATAACGGAAAACCCGTCGTTGTAAACGACAAACTTTACTTTACTGTTTCCTCTTCGAGCAATTACGTGTCTACAAAGACTACGGATAGAACGGTGAGCATCAGCTACTCGTTTACGGATGCGAATAACAGCGAGCCTATAACGCTGAGAACGAGTATGGATGTGGTATATGCTACCTACAAGTCAAAACAGTACAAATACAGCGATTTCTGCAACGGTACGCTCACGGAGGCCACTTGCGTCACGCCCGACACGCTGATCACCCTTGCGAATGGCAAGCAGGTGCGTGTGGACAGTCTGAAGGGCAACGAGCAGCTGATGGTCTGGAATATGGAGACCGGCAAGCTCGACAGCGCTCCGATCCTGTTCGTGGACAGCGAGACCGAGGCGGAATATGAGATCATCCATCTCTACTTCTCCGACGGTACGGATGTGAAGGTCATCTCCGAGCACGGCTTCTGGGATTACGATCTCAACCGCTACGTCTACCTCGACCGCTACGCGGACAAGTACATCGGTCACACCTTTGCCAAGCAGAACGGCAAGACGCTCAAGGCGGTCAAGCTGACGGACGTGGTACTGGAGACCGAGAAGACCACCGCGTGGAGCCCCGTTACCGCGGGACATCTGTGCTACTTCGTCAACGGTATGCTCTCCATGCCCGGCGGCGTGGGCGGCCTGTTCAACATCTTCGATGTGGACGCCGAGACGATGACGTACGACTATGCGGCTATGGCGAAGGACATCGAAACGTACGGTCTGTTCACCTATGAGGAGCTCAATGCCATTGCTCCGCTGTCCGAGGATATGTTCAACGCCGCAGGCGGCGCATATCTGAAGATCTCCATCGGCAAGGGCAACCTGACAATGGACGAGCTGACCTATATGATCAATCGCTACAGCCGCTACTTCGGCTAATTACAAAACAGAGGCCGGGCGCGGAGCGCCCGGCCTTTCGGTAAAGAGAGGTGAGACCACGGTATGAAGAGAAAACTGCTGCTGATCCCGATCGGGCTGCTCGTCGGCGTGTTCCTGCTGAGCGGTTGGCGGCTTGGGGACTATATGATCCGCTCCCACAGGCAGAAGCAGCTCCATCGGGAGCTGGCGGAGATCGTCCGCGCGGACGCGGAGGCGCAGAAGGAGCTGCCGCCCCACAAGACGGTGAAGCACCCCGAGACGGGGGAGGAACGCGCGGTGCTGCGGAAGTTCGCGTCGCTGTATGAGCGCAACGGCGATCTGGTGGGATGGATCTGCATCCCGGGCACGAAGATCAACTACCCCGTGCTGCAGAGCAGGGTGGAGGAATACTACCTGCGCCGCGATTTCGACAAAACGTGGTCGCACCACGGCAGCATCTACGCGTGGGAGAAGGCGGATGTGTTCGCGCCCTCGGACAACGTGACTCTGTTCGGACATCAGATGAACGACGGCGCGATGTTCTGCGACCTGCTGGACTATGCCGACGCCGCGTTTTGGCGGGAGCATCCGACCTTCCGCTTTGACACGCTGGACGGGGAGTTCGCGTACGAGATCTTCGCCGTCTTCCGCACGAGCGGGACAGGGGGCGAGGGCTTCGCATACCACACCTTCACCGACGCCGCCGACGCGGAGGAATTTGACGCGTTCGCTGCGGAATGCAGAGCGCTGTCCCTCTACGACACCGGCATCGTGCCGCGGTACGGCGACAAGCTCGTTACCCTCTCCACCTGCGACGAAGCGATCGAGAACGGTCGGATGGTGGTCGTGGGGAGGAGGAAAAAGGCTTCCCCTTGAGGGGGAGCCTTTTGTCGCCTTTGGCGAAGGGAAGAGTGAAGAGTGAAGAGGTGTGGTGTGCCGGAGGCACGGATTGGATACGCCTGCGGCGGGCGGATGGGCAATGCCCATCCCTACGGCGGTGGAAGGGAATTGCTGCAGCGGAGCGGGAGGGCGCGGAGACCCTCCCCTACATTCTTTCCGAATCACGCTGCGCAGAAATTCTGCGGCTGCGCGGTAGGGACGAGCCGTGCTTGTCCGCTTTTTTGGCGATCGGCAATCGCCCCTACAGGTGAAACCGGCTGACAGCGTTTGCTGTCAGCCGTTTTGCGGTCAGCGCTCCGTGATGAAATTCTGTGTCATATAGTAGCCGTACTTGCTGTTTTCGTTCTACGCGAGGCCTACGCCGAGGCTGCGGCAGTCCATCAGCATATTGGTGCGGTGTCCGGAGGAGTTCAC
>JAFVWG010000197.1 GCA_017501805.1 Oscillospiraceae bacterium | reverse complement strand
CGCAGCGATATTCAATATCTTGAAAAGCTGCCGCTGTTCAATCCGGACGGCACGCCGATCGATTGATCCGAACATACTCCAAAGCCTCCGCTTCGGCGGAGGCTTTTTTGCTTGCGTTAAGCGGTCTGATATGCTATAAAGAAGTAAATGATATTTACTTCGGAGGTGCTCGTATGACACTCGGCGAAAAGCTGCGGCAGCTTCGCCGCAGGCTCGGGATGACCCAGAAAGAGCTTGCGGGGGATCGGATCACGCGCAATATGCTCTCGCAGATCGAGTCCGGAACGGCGACACCGTCTATGAAGACGCTGCAGTATCTTGCGGAACGGCTCGGTGTCAGCGCGTCGTCGCTGATGGATCCTTCGGACGGAGCCTCTACGCTGGACGCAGCGAGAAGAAGACTTCGTGCGGGTGAGCTTGAGCAGGCGATCGCCCTGGCGGAAAAGGTAAGCGGCGCGAGCGAGGAACGCAGAGTTCTGCTTGCGCATGCGAAGTTTCGTCTTTCGCAGGTGCGTCTGCTGGAGGGACACGTCCTTGAAGCGGAGGAACTGGCACGTGCCGCGCTGCGGGATAATGAAAAATCGCTCTACCCCTCGCAGAGCATACAATTCAAACTCCTGACTACGATCGCGGCCTGTGAGCTGCATCGGGGTGCGAATCCGGTTGAATCACTCAATGCTGCAAAGGAGAGTTACAGGGAAGCCGGCTGGGAGTCACTCTACCATATTCTCCTCGCGCGTGATTTGATGAGGCGCGATCGGCTGCAGGCCGCGGAGCGGGAACTTTGGCAGGTGACGGTGCTTCCGGACCGGGAACGGTCTTTGTTCTGGATCACGCGCGGAGAGATCGCTTTGCGGCAGGATAAGCTCAACGACGCTCTGGCGTGCCTGAAACGCGCGGAGGAGACAGATATCCAGGGGACGAGTCTCACCAGGGAACTGTATAAACATCTGGAGACGATCTACCGTGAAAAAGAGGACTATCAGAACGCCTATTTCTATGCAGCCAAGCTGCGTGAGATGGATAAGGCGACGGATGATCGTTCCGAAACAGTGCCGCAAGCATCGTCGGAGAAAGCTCCCTGAGCAGCAGCTTGGAAAACGGCGCGTTGATCGCGTAAAGCGCAGCGGTGAGAATCATGTCAACAAAAAGAAAAAGCGGCGATCTCACAGGAGCTCGCCGCTTTCGGGATATTTTGGATCAGCCGTAGGACTTGACCGTGTTGACAAATTCTGTTTTGTCGGCAGCCTTGAAATAAGCGCTGCCGGCGACGAGAACGTTTGCGCCGTTCTCCACGCAGGTCTTTGCGGTCTCGGCATTCACGCCGCCGTCCACCTCCAGCTCGCAGCCGGGGCGGCGCTCACGGATGTACTCCGAGATCTTTTTGAGCTTCGGCATCATATCTGCCATAAAGGACTGACCGCCGAAACCGGGCTCGACTGTCATCACGAGGATCAGATCGACCTGATCGATAAAGGGGAGCACTGCCTCTGCAGGCGTTTTCGGCTTCACGCAGATGGCGGGCTTTACGCCCTTGGCACGGATCATATCCAGTGCCTTTTTCGTGTTTTCCTCGGTGTCCGCCTCAACGTGGATCGTCAGGATGTCCGCGCCGGCGTCGCAGAAGCGCTCGACATAGCGGATGGGGGTGTCGATCATCAGATGCACGTCACAGACAAGATCCGAAACGCGCTTCGATGCGCTGACCATCGGGAAGCCCATCGAGAGATTGGGGACGAAATGTCCGTCCATAATGTCGATGTGGATGTACTCCGCACCGCTGTCCTTGAGCATCTGCAGATCGCGCTCCATATTGGCGAAGTCTGCCGAGAGAATGGAAGGGGATACTTTGACCATAGTAATAAACCTCCGTGGCGAATAATGTAAAACAAAAGCACCGCGGCACACGTTCCCGCATACAAATGAGTACGCGGTGATGACGGATACGCTCCCGCTCCCACGGGATCCGCCGCCGCTTTGCATAGGGGCCGCTTCAGCGGCCTCGATTGCTTTTCTCAAGTATTATAATCCCGGAAAAGCAAGCTGTCAAATTGGAAACATATTTTTGGCACAGTTTATGTCGGAACTGTAAACGGTCTGCGAAAATCTTGCAATCCTATGTAAGGAATGGTAAAATGCATACAATAGTAGTTACTATGGAAAACTGTAAGCTTTTAGGAGTAGAACGATGGCTGAAAAAGAACATGATCTGACGATGTATGAAACGGTCGGCAGTGCCGCAGAGGCTGCGGTGCGTCTGCCTGAGGCGGCAGAATTCGAAAAAATGACGGAAGAGGAGCAGCAGGCGATCAAGGAGTTCTCTGCGAAGATCGACGTGCGCGACGAGCAGATGATCCGCCAATACGGCGTCCCTGCGCAGAAACGGATGGCGGAGTTTTCCGAGGCGGCGCTTACTTCCGCAAAGAATACTGCGGTGGATGCGCTCCATGAGGCGCTGTCCGTCTTTACTGCCGCACTGAAGGAGATCGACGATGCCCGTCCGCGCAAGGGGTTCCTTGCGATGTTCGGAAGAGCCCGCCGCAGCGAGGAGCTGCTTCGTGAAGCGTGCGGGAAGCTCCCGGAAACGGTCGGCGGGATCGCAGAAGCCCTCGATGCGCAGCGGACTGCGCTGCTGCGGAATGTCGATACGCTTTCACAGCTGTACGATAAGAATCTGGATCACTATAAGCTGATCACGATGTATATCCTTGCGGGCAAGCTGCGTGCTGCGCGCGACCGCGAGACGACGCTTGCCTCGATGCGCGAGATCGTGCGGCGTACCGATCTGCCGCAGGATGTGCAGGCTGCCAACGACTTCGAAAATGCGATCCGCAGATTTGAAAAGAGACTGCACGAGCTGGAGGTCCTCCGCATCGTCTGCATCCAGATGGCACCGCAGCTTCGTCTGCTGCAGAAGTACGATGCAGATATGGCTGACGGAATACAGTCCTTCGTTGTGAATGCCGTTCCGGCGTGGAGATACAAGGCGGGGGCGGAATCGGGGGACACGGATCCCGAGACTTTCCATGCAGCGAACGAGGAACTCACCTCTGAAATAGAGACGCTCCTGCGCATCGGGCAGAGCGGCGCAAAGGTTCGCAACGATGCGGAAACTGAGCTGCAGCTGATCGAGACAGACCTGAAAAAGAAGCTGCTGGAGTATATGTGATGATATTTTTCAAACGATACGGCGCCCCGCTGCTTGCCGCGGTTTTGCTCATCGTACTGACGGTGACGGTCGGCGGCGGAAGCATCCGAAAAACGACAAATCGGGATTACTATCAGCGCTGGATCATAGACGATGCGCAGATGCTCTCCCCGGAATCGCGGAGGAATTTTGCCGAGATCAATGAAATGCTGGATAAGAAATACGGCAGCGTAGCGGGAGTGATCACCGTGCGCTCCCTGAACGGAGAAGGCATCGCGGAGGCGGTCTACAGATTGGGTGAAGCGGGCGGCTTCGGACAGAACGATCTGGTGCTGCTCATCGCGCAGGCGGAACGGCAGTGGTATCTGGGCTACGGCGATCAGATCGCCCGTTACGCGGATCAGTCGCTGCGTTATCTGTTTACCGACAGACTGACCGAAAAGCTTTTTGAGGGAAATACGGATGCGGAGCTTAACGGGCTTTATCATGCTCTTCCGGAATGGTATGAAGATCACGTTCCCCGCGGCGGTACGAGCGCGAATCGCCGCAGCGGTATCAGCGGAGCGGGATTTCTGATCGCACTTCTGCGTTTTGTCGTGCTGATTTACATTGTAGTGAGCTTGTTCCGCTTTGTGCTCTATCCGATGTTTTTCTTCCGAAAAGGCGGGAAATGGGCTCCGCTCGGCGGTTGGGTGGTTTTCCCGCTTCTTGCACTGCTTTTCCGCAGAAGGCAGGACTGTGGCGACGCTGAAACACGAGATGACGGATTTGCAGGCTGAGCCTGAGAAAGTGAGTCGAACGATATGAAAAACGGTAAGAAATTGATATGGATATCGCTGCTCTTTTTCCTGCTTTTTGCGGCGTTTACCGCGATCGTTATGACCGTGGACGTGCAGACGATCGGACCGGAGGAAACGTCTGTCGGACTGGCGACATTCAACGGCGCCTACGCAAAAACAGTCGGTTATCGGGACGGCTGGTATCGGCTCTCGGAGATCACCGGGACGCTTTCGCTGCTCACAGCGGCGGCATTTTCTCTGTGGACGCTGATCCAAATGATCCGCCGCAGGGGGATCTTCCGCGCAGAAAAGCGGCTCCTGCTCCTGCTTGGGTTCTATGCGCTTGTTGCGGTGATCTATGTTTTGTTCGATCATTTGGTTATCAATTACCGCCCCGTCATTTTGGATGAGGGGCTTGAGCTGTCCTATCCGTCTTCGCACACGCTCTTGGCAATGTGCGTGATGGGAACGGCTGCGGTGCAGCTCGGCGTTCGCTTCGCGGAGCGGAAAGCGATCCGCAATCTTACAGTCTGCACTTGTGTACTGCTGCTCGTGCTGACGGTCGTCGGCAGAGCGCTTTCCGGCGTGCACTGGCTGACCGATATTATCGGCAGCATCCTGCTCTCGGCGGCGCTGGTGTTCCTGTATGTCGGACTGCTGGCTTATTTTGAGAGAGACGGGATGGAAAAAGGCTGACGTTTTTTTCGGCTGTTTTCGGAACATCCCCGGGATGGCAAAGGAGGTGCGGAAGTGATCAGAAGAATACTGTTTCGCATCCTGCCGCTCCTGATGCTCACATCGCTTTTCCTGGCTGTAGCTTGTCCCGCAGTCGAAACGACACCGATGCGTGAGGATCTTTGGCGGCTGAACGATTATGTGGAAGCGATCCGCGAGGAAACGGCGTACGAGCTGGACGAGCGGATCCTGCATATAGCCTTCGAAAAGAAAATGGACCTTCCGATCTGCATCAACAATGAGTTTGCGGGGAAAAGCCCTGCGGAGTTCGGTGCGTGGTTCTACGCGCATAATGAATTCGGCTACGGCGAAGACCGGGAGGGGCTTCTCCTGATCGTCGACACGGCCAACCATTTCGCGGCCGTTTCTGCATTCGGACCGATCTGCGGAGAGCGTTATCCCGAAGCGGTTCGGGAGAGGATGGCGAAAAAGGTTATGGATGTATATCTCACAGATGGCTGTGAGAGTGCGGTCGCAGCCTATCTTCGCTTCGTTGACGGCTATATTACGGAGAATCGTACGCTGAGCCCGGAGGGCACGTCGGCGGATGGCGATGCCGCAGGTTCGTCCGCACCCAATGTGGTGGACAAGGCGGATCTTTTCACCATGGAGGAGGAGCGGGGCATCGGCGAACAGCTGACCCGTCTTCGTGAAAAGCACGGTGCGGATTTCGTCCTCTTGACCGACACGACGACACACGGACTCAGAAAAGGCGTCTATGGCGCGGAGTTCTACGATTTCAACGGTTACGGCGTCGGGGAAGACCGAAACGGTATGTTCCTCTTCCTCTGTACGGAAGAAGGCAACCGCGGATGGTGGCAGGCCGGTACGGGCGCCTGCGAGAGCCTGTTCACGGAGGAAAATATCGAACGGCTCAACGCTCGTCTCGATCCGTATATGATCGCGGGAGATCACGCCGCGGGCGTGCGGGCTTTCTTTGAAGATGTGGACGCAATGTTTGCATCGGGTGAGTCTCCGGATCCTCCGCAGGCGCGGGATTGGGGGACTCCGATCCCGATCGCGGCGCTGATCGGTTTGGTCATCCTCGTTCTTTGCGTATTTCTGCACAGCCGAAAGAAGACCCGGCGCAAGGTTTTGGACGAACTCCGATAGCCGGTGTGGAAAAGTTTGAAAAAAATTTTATCGCGACCCCATTTTTTGCACTGTGTCCTGCGAATTTGTTGGCAGAAGGAAAACACCTGTTTTCCCAACATAACTATAATAAGCAAACAAAAATCAGGAGGGAATCTTATGAAAATGACTATGAAGAGAATGTCCCGCATCCTGGCACAGCTGCTGATCGTAGCGATGCTGCTCAGTGCCATCCCGTTTGTAGCCTCGGCGGCTGAGCTCCCGCAGAGCCAGG
>JAFVWG010000018.1 GCA_017501805.1 Oscillospiraceae bacterium | reverse complement strand
GCTGTGATTACGCAGAACATCGACGGACTGCATCAAAAGGCAGGGAGCAAAGCTGTTTATGAACTGCACGGCTCAGTGCTGAGAAACTACTGCACGCGGTGCGGCAAATTCTTCTCGGCGGAGCATATCCGCGACACGGAGGGTGTGCCGAAGTGCGCCTGCGGCGGAACGATCAAGCCGGATGTGGTGCTCTATGAAGAGGCGCTGGACGAGACCTGCCTCACGCGGGCGGTCAATGCGATCGAGAAAGCCGATGTGCTGCTCGTCTGCGGCACGAGTCTGACGGTCTATCCCGCGGCGGGGCTTCTGCGCTACTATCGCGGAGAGAAGCTCGTCCTCATCAACCGCGATGCGACGCCGCAGGACAGCGCGGCGGATCTGCTGCTGCACGAGAGCCTCGGGGAAGTGTTTGCAGCATTGTAAAAATAAAAAAGCCTTCCCCTTGAGGGGAAGGTGGCTGCGGCGCAGCCGCAGACGGATGAGGGGGAAAACAATGAGACATCTTGGAAACTCGAGCCTGCGTCCGTATGCACAAAAGCTGCGTCGGGAAATGACCAAGGAAGAGCGGCATCTGTGGTATGATTTTCTGAAAACGCTCCCGGTGACATTCAACCGACAAAAGGTGATCGGCAAGTACATTGCGGATTTCTTTTGCGCAAGTGCAAATCTTGTGATTGAACTGGACGGATCTCAGCACTATGACGCACAGGGGATAGAAACCGACAAAGCAAGAGATCGATACTTTGCAGAACACGGATTCCGCATTCTGCGATATTCCAATACGGACGTAAACCGGAATTTTGCCGGAGTGTGCGAAGATATTCTGAAATACCTTTGATTTTTCCGCAATTTGCGTATGGAAAGTACCGGATTATATAGGAAAACGCATACCGCCTGCGGGCGGGAGACCCCTCATCCGTCGCCTTCGGCGCCACCTTCCCCTCAAGGGGAAGGCTTTTTTGCCGGTGGCGGAGTGAAGAGTGAAGAACTGCTGGTGCAGCGCCTCGAGGGGAAGGCTTTTTAGAATGAACAACTCGGGCGGAGGCTGCTTTGCAGTCTCCGCCCGATCTTTATCGCGTTTCAGAATGCCCAGGTGCCGCTGCGGAAGATCGGAACGGTCTTTCCGTCGGCGGTCTCGGCGTCGATGTTCAGGTCGTCTGTGCCGATCATAAAATCCTCGTGGATGATCGAGTCGTTCACGCCAAGCGCGTGCATTTCCTCCCGCGTGCGCGTCTGGAAATCCCGGATCGTGTCAAAGAAGCCGCGTCCGAGTGCGAGGTGGCAGCAGGCGTTTTCGTCAAACAGCGTGTTGTAGAACAGAATGCCCGTTTGGTTGATGGGGCTTTCAAAGGGCACGAGCGCGCATTCGCCGAGGTAAGCCGCGCCGTCGTCCATCTTCACCAGCTTGTGCAGGAGCGCATCGTTTACCTCCGCGCCGCAGTCCACGACCCTGCCGCCCTCGAATTTGAACCAGAAGCGGTCGATGAGGTCGCCTTCCCACGCAAGCGGCTTGGAACTGTAGACGATGCCGTCCGCCTCGCCGCGTTTGGGAGAGATGAAGCATTCCTCCGAGGGAATGTTGGGATTGAACGCAATCCCCGCGACCGTCTCCTCACGTCCGGCGCAGAAACGTCCCTCCGGGATGAGCCCGACCGTGAGATCCGTGCCGTTCGCGGCGGTGTAGTGCAGCTTGCGGATGCCGAGGCTGTTGAGATAGGCACAGCGCTTGTGCAGGTTTTCGTTATGCTCGCGCCACGCCGCTTCGGGATCGTCCGTAACACGCGAGGTGTCCAGGATTGCTTCCCACAGCTTTTCCACCGCCGCCGCGGGGCGCAGCTCCGGGAAGACCTTCTTTGCCCAGCCGCGTCCGGGGACGGAGGCGATGCACCACTGCTCCTTGCCGTCGAGCTGATCGCGGTAGGGCTTGATCGCAAGCATACGGCGCTGCGAAGAAACGGTGTATTTCTCCCGACGGATGCCCTTGAGCCCGTCCGGGTCCTCGCTGAGCAGATAGATGCGGCAGGGGACGGTGTCCACATAGTGCTGCAGACGCGCTTTTTCCCAGTCCTCCACAGCGGAAAGCGTCCTGAGCGACTGATAGCGCACGTGCAGCTTCGTCAGCGGCTGATACATCCAGTCCACCGTGACCTTGGATGCGCCGAGACGGTAGCATTCCTCCGTGAGCATCGCGACAAATTCCGGCTGCTCCAGCTCCGCGATGATGCGCACGGCCTGTCCCTTCTGCACGTTGACGCCCGTGCCGGCGATGAGACGCGCATAGGCGCGCAGTCTTGTCTTTTTCATTGGCAAATCCTCTCCTTTGCCATAAGTATACCACAAAACACGCGATTTGGAACAGCGATTTACCGAAAAGGCTTCCCCTTGAGGAAACGCTGCTTCCGTTATTTGCAGTGCAGTAAAGGCCCCATCTGATGAGGGGGCTGGCATTTGCGAGGAACGAGCAAATGGCTGGGGGAGAGAAAAAATCTTGGTTTTTCCATATGATTCCATGGTTTTTCAACGTCTCTCCCTCAGTCTTCGCCTTCGTCGAATCCAGCTCCCTCGTCAGAGGGAGCCAAGGCGCTCCCGCGCCGGTACCATTTAATCAACATTTACACAAGCATTGGCGGTTATTTCGGAACACGGATTGTCAAAACGATCTCGCGTTCTGTCTCCTCCCGGCGGCAGCGTGCGCTCAGCCCCGCCATCCGCGCCGTTTTCAGCGAGTGTTCCAGCGCGTTCAGCAGCAGCCGCGTATCCCGCAGGCGAACGCCCTGAAACAGCGGCCGCCGCTTCG
>JAFVWG010000196.1 GCA_017501805.1 Oscillospiraceae bacterium | reverse complement strand
CCGAGGCGGAGGACGCCGCCATCAGGAGCACGGACGAGAGCGTCGGTCCGATGCAGGGCGTCCAGGAGAAGCTGAAGCAGAAGCCCATCAGAAGGGCGGTCAGCGGCGAAGCCGCCAGCTTCTCCATGGGAAGCCGAAACCGTTTTTCCGTGCTCAGAAAGCGCAGCGTTCCGAACGCGCCGAGCTGATACAGTCCGAACAGGATCACCAGCACGCCGCCGATCAGAGAGAAGATCCTCTGGTACCGGCGGAAAAACACGCCGACCAGCGACATCCCGAGTCCCAGCACAACAAAGGCGAAGCTGATCCCGATCACAAAAAACAGCGTGTTGATCAGCACCTTTTTTCTGTCGCAGCGAACGCTTCCGTCCGTTTCATAGACGACCGTTCCGCCGGAAAGATAGCCCACGTAGATCGGCAGCAGCGGCAGAACGCAGGGCGAAAAGAAGCTGAGCAGTCCCTGCAGAAACACCGTCACCGCGGACAGGCTGATATCAAGCGATAATCCCATTCTTCAAACCATCCTTTTTCAAATGCGCAGAGCATATCAGCCCTGTCTGCGGACGGCCTTGCCGTCCTTGTAGCGCCAGTAGGCGAGCTTTCCGTTTCCGTCGGTGATGCGGATGTAGAAGCTTGTGATCGCATCGGGGCTCGTAAAAGCCCTGCTTTCCGTCCATTCCTTTCCGTCAGCGGAAACTTCGATCTTTGCAGCGCCCTTGGCGCTGATGCCCGCAACATAGATTTTTCTCGTATTTCCCTGTCCCACCGTGCGCTCGGACAGCCGCACGTTTACGGCGATCTCCGCGGCATCCGTGTCGGACGCGGGAACGGGATCGGCAGGCTGTACCTGCGTCTGCGACGGCGTCAGATAATAGTCCGACAGCGGCGCGTAGCCCTTCTCTGCGGTCAGCTCGTCCCAGTTTTCGGGCAGTTCAATCTTCACGGTGACGTAGCCGCCGCCGGGCATGATCTGGAACTTGTTGCGTTCGGCATCGCCGCAGACGAGAACGGGCGTCTGCCCCTTCTGCATCGTCGCGACCGTAACTATTTTTTGTGTGTTCGGGAAGAGCGGACGCAGCCAGCTCGGTACTTCCGTCTCCGCTGCCCGTTCGTCCGGGTCCTTGAGCAGCATTTTGTAATGGTCGCTCAGAGAGCGCTTCGTGTACTGATAGCTGCCGGTGTTCGCCCAGTAATGCGCATAGGTCCGCAGCCAGAGCGGACGGCGGGCAGTTTTGACCAAAGCATCGTCAAGCGCTTCCTTCGTCGGATAGGCTGCCGCGAGATTTTTCGCCACCGCCTCCGTCACAAAGAGCGTGCGCCAGACCTGCGGGTTGGTGTTGCCGAGACCGTTCTGTTCTTTTTCCGTCGCGTCCCACGCGATGAGCCGCATCGTCTGTTCGGCGTCCGGCGTGGCGGGCGTTACATTGTTTCCCCATGCAAGCGCGGAAGCCGCCGTCAGCGTGTTGTCGTTCCAGCCGTAGCCGTTTTCAACGTGGTACGGCAGCCAGCCAATGCGATTACACGCCTCCTCGTCTTCCGAGAAGGTCCACGGCGTCATATAGCCGAAGGTTCCCATACGGTTTTCCTTGATGTAGTAGCCGCCGATGTTCCGCATCGCAAGCTCAATGAATCTGCCGAGCGCTTTGTTGGCCGGCTCCGTGATCATACCCTGTCCGCAGTCGATCCCGAGCTGTCGGGCGACGGGGCCGTTCAGCCACGCGTAGGGCGACCAGCCGTGTGTGCTGGCAAGCGGACGCCGCCACTCACCGTTCGACATACCCTTGACAAAAGCGATGCACAGCGGCATATATTCCGCCGGGCAGCCTGCCATGACCGCATTGGCAGCCACGGTATATACGCGGCATTCGCGGTAGGCGGGCGGGATCGTTCCCAGAACGTCGCTCCCCTTGTAGGGCGTGTATTTCAGATAGGTTTCGATCGTCTCCTTCGTCGGAAGACCGATCGGCAGACCGTCCGTGTAGCCGGCCTGTGTAAAATACTGCTGCAGGGTGTCATTCGTCCCGGAGATCAGGATATCATCGTAGCCGCATTCGACCTGCAGCTCGTTGCTTTCGATCTCTTCCTGCGAGATCGGCGTCGTCAATGCCGCAACGACCTCGGGATAGACCGCCTCGACTGCGTTTTTCCGAAGTGTCTCCACGCTGTCCGAGGAAAATGCACCGGGATATTTTGCGGTGCGGAGCACGGGAACGCCGCGGTTAAAGCCCGTGGAGCGGATCTCCGGGATAAAGCGTCCCGCCCCGACCGTCACCGTGGGGATGCCGATGTATTCCGCCGCGATGGAGGAGCCTGCCTCCTTCAGCGTGCAAAGACCGCAGCCGCAGTTTCCGGAGATCACCGCGTCCACATCCAGCTCCCTGAGTCTCTGCTGGAATGCCTTTGTCTTGGCGCTCGGATTGAAAACGGAGAACACGCCGCCCGCAGGGATCTGCGAAGCGGTGTACACCGTAGCGTCCGGATAATCGGCAAGAATGCGCTCCTTCAGCGCCTCGTGCGTCACGGAAGCGTTGAAGCTGTAGCCCACAAGAGCGATCGTTTTTCCCGCAAGCGTATCCAGCCGCGGCGCCTGTGAGATCTTCTCCACAGCGGACGCCCCTACCGGCGATACGACCGAATAAAACGGCTCCGCGACCGCCGCAGCGGTCGGCACAAGGCCTCCCAAAAGCGCCGCAAGCATCATGATCGCGCAAACACGCAGAAGTCCTCTTTTGATTTTCATAACTGCATCCTCCCATCTTTTCCATCCTTAACGTATTCGCAAAAGCTTCGGAAAAAGTGGGGTCTCATCACAATTCGGACAGGAGCGGTCGCCATCAGGACGCGATTTCAGTATACGCCATCGGGATTTCTTCGTCAAGCATACCGAAAAGGACGCACCTTGATAAAGTGCGTCCTTTTCAAAATCATATTAGTCCACTCTGACGTCGAGCGCCTTGACGCCCTTGCCCGCGAGCGTGGCTTCCGCCGCCGCGGTATCCGACACACGGAAGATCATATACGCCTTCGCGTCTTTCTTGCCGATGATGCAGGAATACATATATTCGATGTTGATCCCGGACTCCGTAAAGAGCTCAAGCAGCTTGTTGAGACCGCCCTTTTCGTCGGAGATCTCATAGGCAAGCACCTCGGTGATCCGCGCGACAAAATCCGCCTGCTTCAGCACTTCGATCGCTTTTTCCTCGTTGTCCACGATCATACGGGCGATGCCGAAATCCGTCGTCTCCGCAAGGGAGAGCGCACGCATATTCACGCCGCCTTCGGCAAGAACGTGGGTCATCTTGTTGAGTTCACCCGGGCGATTGCCGAGGAACACAGAGATTTGATGCATACTCATCTTTTATACCTCCCGTCGACAATGTCAGATCTTACGTCTGTCGATCACGCGGACAGCCTTGCCCTCACTGCGGGCGATCGTCTTCGGCGCCGCGAGCGTGACCTTTGCCTTGATGCCGAGCATAGAGAGCAGTCCGCCCTCCAGCTCGCGCTGCTTTTTGGCGATCTCGCCGAGGTTGTCCGTAAAGAGCTCGGGCGTCATCTCCACTTCCACCTCGAAGGTGTCGGTGTTGTTCACGCGGTCGACGATGATCTGATAGTTCGAGCCGTAGCCGTGCTGGATCAGCACCGCCTCGATCTGGCTCGGGAAGACGTTGACGCCGCGGATGATGAGCATATCGTCCGTGCGTCCGCGCGGCTTCGCCATACGGACATGTGTTCTTCCGCAGGAGCATTTCTCACGCGTGAGCGTGCAGATGTCGCGCGTGCGATATCTCAGCAGCGGGAACGCCTCTTTGTCCAGCGCGGTAAAGACCAGCTCACCCTCCGTACCGTCGGGCAGCACTTCCCCGGTGTCGGGGTCGATGATCTCGGGGATGAAGTGGTCCTCGTTGACGTGCAT
>JAFVWG010000017.1 GCA_017501805.1 Oscillospiraceae bacterium | reverse complement strand
CTAGCCGCTACCGAAATTATCTCTCGAAGAAAATCTCGTCCTGCTTGGGAAGCTTTTCGTTCGGCAATCGGAGAAGATGAGCTATCGCTTTCTTTGTATAGGCCTGTGTCTTCGTCGTATCCCATTCGGCAAGGCGATGGATCTCTGCCGTCCCAGTTTCAAAATCAATTACGATCTCACCCCATTCGCCATCGCGGTCTGCCTGATACTCGTAGACTGCGGTGGCGATTTCCTTTTTGCGCTTGGTTTTAGATTTCTGCTTCAATCGGACGGAGCAGAGCACACTGTCAGCAACCAGAAGTGCAGCAAGCTTGTCCACCGCTTTCCGGTAGGCTCGTTCTGCACCGCTAGCTGAGCTGCCTTCGAACATTACCGCCAGTTCTTCAAAAGTGGGACAATCATTCCACGCACCGACACGTCCGCAAGTCATACAGACAGCGTTGCGCTTTTCCAACAAGGTCTGCTCCCGGTAGCCGAGTTTATCAAACGCTGCCTGCACGGCCTCCGCACGAACGCCGTTCCAGAGAATATCGGCATAGTTCCAACTGTCATCGGAAGTCACATCCTCGCCGGTCTCCTCATCATCCTCGTCCTGCACGGTCGCGTAGAAGGGAACACGGCTGCGGTTCAGACCTGCCAGCTTCAGATACTCTCGGGCAGTCTCCTCAGAATAGTTCTGCTCGGCAGCATATTGGGCAACTACCTCTTTATCGGTCTTACCGGAGTTGTTGCGCAGCCAAGCGATGCCGCGAGTGACCTTGTACTCATCCAGAGATCGGAATGATCCAGCTTCCTCATAGCGGCGGCAATCGAGAAGAGCATTGTCGATGAAGTGATGGGCGAAGGTCAGAAACTCCGCACCCTTACTGGGATCGTAGTTCTGCAAGCACTCCAACAATGCCAGAACGCAGCTGAGCTTATAGTCCAGGAACCGCACCGGATCATACTGAAAGAATCCCTCATTCAGAAAAAATCGATATACCTTCCGGTTCAACCT
The DNA here is from genome assembly GCA_017501805.1 of Oscillospiraceae bacterium. Taxonomy (GTDB): domain Bacteria; phylum Bacillota; class Clostridia; order Oscillospirales; family Oscillospiraceae; genus RGIG3566. The sequence goes on along the minus strand of JAFVWG010000017.1, from coordinate 1,159 downwards.
CGGCTCGTAGTGGTGGAGGAAGTACAGGAAGTATGTCATGTCATTCACCTGTACTGCGCGAACGATGTAGTCGTTGATATTCTCCGGCTTGGGCGGTGCAGGATCAAGACGGAAGATCCGACTGGCATCACGCATATTCATTGCGCCGTCCCGCAGGGTATATTTCGCCGCTGTGATTTCATTTTCTGTATCCCAGAATCGTTCCTCTGTCATAATCTGCCCCCCCTTTTATTGAATTTCGGTGGCCGCTACCAATAATGCTTCCTGTGTCATCTCGGCTTCGTAGTTTGTCTTTGCGTAAGTGTGGTCGGAGATCGCACGCTCCATCCTGTTCTTGGCAAGTCGCTTCATCGCGGCGGCAGTCTGCTCGTCCAGTTTTCCGCGACGCAGGCATTGCGTAATCGTATTCATCCTGCGTGTGTAGATCGCCTTGATGGGATGATCGTCCGCGAGTTCTCTTTGCTCTCGACCCTTCAGATTGCCGATCTGACGGCAGGTGCGCCCGTGCTTATCATCGGGGGCAAGTCCACCGCAGTATTTGGTCTGCCTTGCATCGGTGGTCAGAAACCATCTTCCGCAGATGGGACACTTCCTTGGCGCATGACCAACGCAAAGCCCCTCAAAGAGGTCTGAACGGAACAGCCCAACATAGGACATATAGTGCATCCGCTTGACAAGCTGTGGTGCATCCTTACCGGGCATCACAGCGGAAACATACTGCGCTGTGATGTTGGTCATCGACGCCCACAGCTGATTCTCAAGGGATGGTTCTGCCGAATCAGGAAAATGCTCGGCAAAGGTCGCTGCATATCCCTCTGGTGTGCGCTTGCTCTTGTGGAGTGCAAGGACGAACTCGGTCATACTCTGCTTGAAGATCTGCAATGTGTTGCCAAGCTGCACCATAATTTGAATCAACTTCAGCAGACCAACTCCGTTTTTGAACTGCGGATCAAATGCCGCAGCAGCACCGACGGCCTGCATTGCTTCTATGTAAGATAATGCGTTCTCAATGAAGCTGTCTGAGAAGATCTGTTGGATGTCGTGTGCATCTTCTGGGAAATCAATGCAGGAGAACGGAGGAATACTGCGCAGCAGCTTTGCGATCTCCGCCATACTGCTCTTTACTTCGCGGAGGGCATCTGCTGTCAGTGTTCCGGTG
>JAFVWG010000195.1 GCA_017501805.1 Oscillospiraceae bacterium | reverse complement strand
GCAGTCGCCGCCGCCGCGATCACATCAGCCATATCCGTTCCCCCTCCTCTGTTTGATTCAATACTCGGATGTTAGCCTTTTTCCGCGCCAAACGCAAGCACTTTCCCACACCTTTTGCAAATAATAACGGCGGCGGTCGTCAGACCGTCGCCGTTTCTCTCGGCAGCTCCACATAGGTCGGCTCGTGTCCGACGGAGGAAACATAGCGCAGCAGATCCTCCCGCGAGAGCTTCACCGTCGTGGTGGAAAAACCGGGATGTCCGCTGACCGTCTCCTCTTCAAGCAGCTCGCGGTCGATGATGAGGCGCACACGCCGCTCCGTGTCAAACAGCAGCTCCAGCGCGGAGACCGAGCCGGGGATCGTGTGCAGCAGCTCCGCCATATGCCCCTCGTTTGCAAAGCTGAGCCGCGCACAGCCGAGCTGTGCGGAAAGATACTTCGTCTTGAAGGGCTTTTCTCCCGGCATCAGCAGCAGATAATAATCCGTTTCCTGCCGGTTGCAGAGGAACAGATTCTTACAGATCTTCCCGCCGAGCGTCTTTTCGATCAGCAGGCAGTCCTCCATTGTGTTCGCCGCGTCGTGATCCACGCGGTCATAGGCGATCGAGAGAGCATCGAGGCGGTCGTAGATCGCCTCCTCCTGCTCCGAGCGTTTTTCGGCGGGTCTGCCACGATAGCGGGTTTCGTCAATATAAAACATACGTCTTTCTCCCAAAAAAGCCGGCAATACGAATCCGTATTGCCGGCAGATAGTTGGATCGGATCAGAACTTCACGCGCTCTGCCAGCCAGGTCTTGACCTCGCTGATGGGGACGCGGACCTGTTCCATGGAATCGCGCTCACGGATCGTAACGGCGTTGTCGGCGGGCGTCGCGTCGTCACCGACGGTCTGGAAGTCAAAGGTGATGCAGAACGGCGTGCCGATCTCATCCTGGCGGCGATAGCGCTTGCCGATGCTTCCCGATTCGTCGTAATCCACCATAAAGTCCTTGCGGAGCTCATCCAGCAGCTCCTTCGCGGGACCGGTGAGGACTTCCTTCTTGCTCAGCGGCAGCACGGCGGCCTTGAAGGGCGCGAGTGCCGGATGGAAGCGCATCACGGTGCGGACGTCATCCTTGCCGTTCTTGTCCTGACCGACGACTTCCTCGTCGTATGCGTCGCAGAGGACGGAGAGCACCGTGCGCTCCACGCCGAGCGAGGGCTCGATGACGTAGGGGATGTAGTGCTCGTTCTGCTCCTGATCGAAGTAGGTCAGATCCTGTCCGGAGACGGTCTGATGCTGCGTCAGGTCGTAATCCGTACGGTCGGCAACGCCCCAGAGCTCGCCCCAGCCGAACGGGAACAGGAACTCGAAGTCCGTCGTCGCCTTGGAGTAGAAGCACAGCTCTTCGGGATCGTGGTCGCGCAGACGGAGGTTTTCGTCCTTCAGACCGATGTCCAGCAGGAACTTGTGGCAGAAGCTGCGCCAGTAGTCGAACCACTCGAGGTCCGTACCCGGCTTGCAGAAGAACTCCAGCTCCATCTGCTCGAACTCGCGCACGCGGAAGATGAAGTTGCCCGGGGTGATCTCGTT